>NZ_JBEPNA010000004.1:0-210293 GCF_040546025.1 Marisediminicola sp. UYEF4
GCATGGCCCAGGGCCCGGTCGGAGTGCTTCGCGATCGCCGCCGCGATCCACGCCGCGTAGGTATCCGCGGCCCGGCGCAACGAGGTGACCGAGCGCTGGGCGGCGAACAGCGACACGTTGTCCAGCGCGGCGAACTCCCCCGCGGACGCCCCGAGCGCGGCGACCGTGTCGGCCGTCTCGCGGAGCGTGTTCGGGAGCTGTTCCATGCCACAATTCTCCCACTTCGAACAAACATTCGAAAGAGGAAACGGCTGATGGGGATGAGAATCTCTCCACAGGGGCTGTGCAAGAGAAGACCCTGTGCAGGAGAAGAACCAGTGCAGGAGAAGAACCAGTGAACCCCGGCGCGAACCTACGCCAACACCACGAGCTCCCGAACATCATCCCGAGGAAGTTCATCCACTACCGCGATGACCGCGAACTCCCGCAGCATCAGATCTGCCCAGTGGTTCGTGAGAAACGCCGTATCCGCGGCGTCGCGACCGGTCGAAATACGGACGAGGCTCTGCCGCGGGGCCAACGCCGTCGCATCCACCACCTGCCACGTGCCATCCACCCAGGCTTCCGCCACCGCATGGAAGTCCATCGGGTCGAGCCCCGGCGCGTACACGGCGACCATGCGTGCGGGGATATCCAGCGCGCGCAGCAGCGCGATCACCAAGTGGGCGTAGTCTCGGCAGACACCACGGCGGGCGAGGAGGGTCTGCTCCGCGCCATCCGTCGGCAGGCTCGATCCCGGAACGTACCGCAGCTTGCTGCCGACCCATGACCCGACGGCCGCGAGCAGCTCGTGGCCGCTGAGCCCCGCGAACTCGGAACGCGCCGTGGGGGTGAGGCTGTCTGACTCGCAATACCGGCTCGGACGCAGGTACACGATCGGGTCGAGCTCGCTCACCTCGAGCGGTGTCGCAGCGCCGGCAACCTCCGCGCGATAGTCGATCGTCATACGCCCCCTGTCGCCGAGAAACTGGTGCAGGCGGGTGCCGTGGCGATCCGAGATCTCCTGCGGCGTGATGCGCCGACCGTCAAGAGTGATCTCGAGCGTCTCGGCCTTCAGCTGGTTGCTCTGGGCTGCAGCGATACTCAGCACCATGTTGGTGTGGCCCGAGATGTCGAGTTCGAGATGGGCGGAGACGTTACGGAGCATTCGATAATCCTGCCACCCGGCGGGGCGGGTCAGGGCCAGAGGCGCTCGTGTGTCCAGCCGCTTGGCGTGCGCGTATATCGCAGCCGGATCTGGTCGTGCCCGGATGCCTGCCAGAACTCGACCGAGATCGGCTCGAGCACGTACGCGGTCCAGTCGGCGGGCACGAAGAGCGGGTCGACCGCGATCAGCTCACTCGCGGATGCGACCAGCCCCGTGACCTCCTCCGCGCCCGGCAGCGTGGTGCTCTGCTCCCCCGCGATGGCCTGCGCCCTGGCCAGTGGATGCCTCGCGAGGAAGTCCTGCTCGCTCACCGCCCGGGGCCCCGGCTCCACCGGCCCGGACACGCGCACCTGCCTACCCTGCTCGCGCCAATAGAGGGTAAGCGCCGCGCGCGGGTTTTGCGCCAGCTCCTTCCCCTTCGGCGCCGACGCGAGGCTCGCGAACCAGAACCCGTGCTCGGTGACGTCCTTCAATAGAAGGGTGCGCGCCGACGGCACCCCGCCTCGCGTTGCGGTCGACAGCGTCATGGCGTTGAGCTGCGACACTCCAGCATCCACCGCCGAGGCGGTCCACTCGAGAAAGAGGGCGATGGGGTCGTCGGGCGCGGCAACCGTGTCGAAGTCCGGCAATTCGGCCTTCGGGGGGCGGATGCTGCGGAGCAGGTCACGGAAGGAGATGTCGCTCATTCCCCCAGCCTAGGCAGACTTGCCTGTGGGGTCGGAAGCACCCGCCGCGCCCTGATAACCTTGAGCACACCCTGGCCCCCATAGCTCAGGGGATAGAGCACTGCCCTCCGGAGGCAGGGGCGGCAGTTCGAATCTGCCTGGGGGCACGTTTGTCGCGTGACACGACAGTTCGGACTTTCGCCATCTAGCTCGGACAAACAGGCTCGTCAGAGCATTCCCTGGCGTCGCACTTTGGCCAGTCCGCGGCTTCCCGACGTGTTGGCTCGAACTGGAATTTCACCTCAGCCGCTGAAGTGGGCCCTCACGTTGGTTCTCTGACAAGACTCGTCTCGAGCGAATCGAGAGTGAATGCCGATTCGCATGTCAAATATGAGTCCTTCTGCGACCGGACCGTGCGGTGCACGCGCAGAACGTCACGCAAGCGAGGGCGCCTGCTGCCCGCCAGATCAACGCGGGAGTGTCCGAGCTCCAGGACTGCTGTCGGTTTCGTTGACTCCTTGACGTGCCCCAGTCCCCTTCGGCGCAGACCGTCCGGAACTGTCGTCACGTTCGCGGCGCGACCAATGATCCAAGGGCGCGTGTGGCGCGATCGGGGAGGGTTGGCCGACTTGAAGGGCGTAACCGCGCTGGCGAGTAGCTGGTTCCGGCGGCTCGGCCGCTTGCGAGGCGTCGTGACTACGGTAGTGGTGTGCCCACAAACGATCTGCTGCCCGAACCCCCCGCTCTCGACAACCCGTCGGGGAAGCTGGTTTTGCTACGCCACGGGGAGACAGAGTGGTCGAAGGAAGGCCGACACACGGGACTCACGGATGTTCCGCTCACTGCCCGAGGTGAGGAACTTGCCCGCGGGGCAGGTCGCTTGGTTGCCGGCTACGATTTTTCGCTCGTCCTGACCTCGCCACTGCAGCGCGCGCAGCGAACCGCCGAACTAGCGGGCCTGCATGCCGAGGTCGATCCGCTCCTCGTCGAATGGGACTACGGCGGATACGAGGGGCGTACCTCACGCGACATTCGCAGCGAACTCGGCTACAACTGGAGCGCTTTCACCCACGGCGTGATTCGTGGGGGGACGCCCGGTGAGACAGTGGAGGAGGTCGCCGCACGCGCCTCGCGCGTGCTCACGAGAGTGCTGCCGGCAATGGCGGAGGGAGATGTCGCCCTAGTCGCGCACGGCCACTTTCTGCGCATCCTGACAGCCGTGTACCTGCAAATGGCCCCACGTTTCGGGGCCCAGATCACCCTGGATGCTGGATCGGTGTCGGTGCTGAGCTCCTACCGCGAGCAGCCGGCCATCCTGTCCTGGAACTACGGACCCGAGCTGCCCATGGTTCCCTCAGAGTCCTGAGCGCTTCGTGAGCGATCGCGGATGCTGGCAACCGGCACGCGACGGTCGATGTCTCAGAACGTTCCACTTGCGGTCATGGCGTGACGACGAGGAATGAGAATTCGGCCGTGCGCCTGACTGGCCACAAAGTGAATTGTCGGAACGGCCATGAGATTCGCGGGATCTACGCGAGTAGCCTGACGGGCCTCGATGCGACGCATCAACAAGGTCGCCGCTGCACTCCTCGACAAGTTCGACCCTGAAGAGCCATGCGGAAAAGCGGACGTCCTCTTCCTCTGGCTTCTCCCATGCCGATCCGCTTGCGGATCTGATTGCGAAACATGGAGGCGTCCGGGCGCACGACCGGCTATCGCGCCGGCATCCCTGTTCAATTGACCTCCGAGCGCCGTCAAGTCTGTGCAGGGTCCACGCTCGTCGCTTGCTCCGGGCTCTGACAGCTGTCGAAGGAGTTCCCCATGGGATGGTCGTCCTCGTTACTCCACAACGGCACGAGTGCCATGTTCGAGAACGCGAGAACCTTCACGGACCTGCAGGTCGAAACCGGCCCTCGGTTTCGACCTCGGCGCACGGTCCAGTGCCGTCCGGTTGATCGTGCGCTTGACGGAGTGGGGCACGTCGGCGCTGAAAACACTCGATCACCGGTCGTGCACAGTACTTATCGCAGGAATTTCACGAGCACGGGGGCGAGCGCCACGGGTGCGACGTTGTGACCTTGTCCCTCCACGGTGATTCGCGTGCCATCCGCCGCCGCCGACTCGATCGCGCGTGCGGCATTCGCGGCCCACGACGGACTGGATCCGCCATCCATTACCAGGAGCGGAACCCGGATGCCTGCGAGGCGGCCCACCGGCACAATGCCGTCGCCCGAGAGCGCGAGGTCATGCGGCAAAGTTTCGGCGAGCTGCACCATTGACGGCCACCACGGCGACCGGGCTAAGCCGTCTGGGTCTTCGGCGCCAGTGCCTCTCATGAAGTTGAGCGCCGCAAGCGAGAGGTCGCCAGCGTCGAGTGCCGACTGGACTCCCGCCATCGCGGCGAGGTTGTCGGGAGCGTAGGGCGGCTCGTAGACGGCGATCTTGGACATCGCGGCGCCGCCCATTGAGGCCTCAAGGGTCAGGATGGCGCCGGACGAGTGACCGTAAGCAAACACCGATCCACCCGCCGCCTCGATGACCGCTGCCAGGTCATCCGTCTCGCGCTCAACGGAGTACGGAAGGGTGTTGCCGCTGTCACCGCGCCCGCGGCGGTCCCAGGTGTAGACCGTGAAATGCGGGGCGAGCAGGCCGATGAGTTCGCCCGGCGAATGGCGCGTGTTGAACGCTCCGCCAGTGATGACGAGCGACGGGCCCGTTCCCGCGACGTCATACGCGGTAGACGTTCCGTCGGCGGATTTCACGAGCTCAGGCACGACGCCATCAAACCAGCTACCTGAAAATCGTGACCTCGCTTGACTCTCTTTGAGAAACGACGTGACTCAGGTCACGATCGAGATCCGTCAGAGCTCGTCGCGTTCGAGATGCGATAATTGGGGCCGCGGAGCTCAACGCCGCGTAACCCGTGTACACGAACCGGGGGGGCAAGGACAGTACCGTCGCCCGTCAGGAGAGTCCATGACCGAGCACATCCCCGTCGCCCGACTCTTTCGCTCGCGCGCTGCTGGCAGCGAAAAGGTCGCGTTCATCGAGTTGTTCTTCGACCTCGTCTTCGTCTTCGCCGTCACCCAGCTCTCCCATTACGTGATCGAACACTTGACGCTCATTGGGGTGTTCGAAGGCCTTCTGATGCTCATGGCGGTGTGGTGGGTCTGGATCTACACGACGTGGGTCACGAACTGGATGAATCCCGAAGTGGGGCCGGTGCGATGGATGCTCATTATGCTGATGCTCGTCGGCCTCGTGCTGAGTACCTCGATCCCCGACGCGTTCGGCGACCGTAGCCTGCAGTTCGCGCTCGCCTACATCCTGATGCAAGTGGGTCGCACGGTCTTCGTCATCGTCAGCTTCCGGCGCGTGGGCGATCCCGAGGGGGCGCTGAACCTCGCGAGAATCGCGATCTGGTTCATCTACTCGGCGCCGTTCTGGATCGCCGGGGCGATTCTCGGCGGCGACCTGCAGCTTGCGCTCTGGGCTGCGGCGCTCGGCATCGAGCTTTTCGCCCCGGCCGTGCGCTACTGGGTGCCACTCATCAGGGCCACCCCCATCGAGAGCTGGCAAGTGCTTGGCGGGCACATGGCCGAACGTGCGGGACTGTTCATAATCCTCGCCCTCGGCGAGTCGATCATTGTCACCGGAACCCTGTTCAGCCGCAACGAGATCACGCCATCGTCGGTGCTTGCACTCCTCGCCGCGTTCGTCGGCACGATCCTCTTCTGGTTGCTCTACTTCAGTCATGGCGCTGAACACGGCCACCGGTTCATCAGCAGTTCCCAGCAGACCGGTCGAATCGCCCGGCTGACCTACACCTACCTCCACATGCTCCTCGTGGGCGGGGTCGTGCTCGTCGCGGTCGGCGATGACCTTGTGCTCGCGCATCCCGATGACCCGCTCGACACGACGACGGCCGCGATCGTCGTGGCCGCCGCCGCACTGTACCTGCTCGGCAATCTGCTCTTCAAGCGCTCGATCGGGAGACCATGGCTGCGCTCGCACCTCATGGGCATGGCCGCACTCACGGCGCTGTTCCTCGCCTGGCCCGCGATCCCGGGAATCACCCCCCTCGCGATCACGTGGATCGTGAATGGCGTCGTGGCCCTGATCGTCGTCATCGACGAGTACGTCTGGCCCGTGAACGACGACGACGACGATGATGAGCCTGCTCAGGAGGCGGCACACGCCGTCGAGAACTGATCTGGTCGAGATCACGGCGACAGACGGCACCGTGACCGGCGTTAACGTCGACGCTGGCGACGACACGGTCCTGGCTCAGGACACCGACAGCGACACCGAGACGAACGACGAGTAGGCCGTTGTCGACAGTCTCGTTCGGCGCCGTCTGACGTGCTGGCGTCTCCGGTCGCTGGATGCGACTGGAAAGTCGGCAGGATCATTACGACGCCCCGCTCCTGCTCGGCGACCTCATTTACGTGGACGGCGACGCCGCGCAGGTCCAAGCCCGAGCCGCCACTCCGTTCACCCTGACGCCAATATTTCCGAGCGGCGCGACAGGCCTGTGGCGGTGGCTGCCGGCTTTTCGACCGCCCCAATCTGATGGTGGACAAGGCTCCACCGCGTACTCCAAGAGGGTGTTACCTCGCCGCTGAATGGCGGAAAAATAGTCTGTAAATCCACGACCCGAGGCACCAATGGGTCGTGGTGAGGATTGTCCCTCCGACAGCGACCGCTCCGCCGAGAATGATTCCCAACGTTGATACCCCGTAGTGAAAAGACAAGGCCGAGCCCGCAATCAGCACCGTGGACAGCAAGTATGAAAATCGCCGTGGTGTCGGCGTGGGCGGAAGCACTGGCCCATGAAATAGGTGTCGAAGGCCCAAATTGTAAACCAGATCAAGAATCATTCCGCGGGGGAACAGTGCTCCGCTGAGAGGAACGATTGCTCCAATTCCAAGGAACGTGGGCGACTGCAACGTCAATCCGACAACGATTAAGACGGTTCCGACTCCCGGCGAGAACCGTAGGGGCCACGCATAGCACGACTTGGCATCGTCATTCAGATTCCCAAATCCTTGCTTATCCAGATTGTTCTTCGTGAGATCACTGAGCGCTGCCATTCTGCTTTCCTGAGTCACCCCGGGTGCCTGGGGAGCAAGTTGATGGTGTCAGCCCGCTCGTTCGACGGGGTCGGTGCGAGTTTAGTCGAGACGCTCGAGCTCAATGAGTAGAGGAGTCGACGGCCCCATTTGATCACCCCCGACGTCGCCTAAACGCACGTACCGACATTCTGCGCCGTGAAATGGGCGCCAGGCTCAAGGTCGCGGCTGTCGCACCAGCCGCCTTGCCGGGAGAGTTCCCACCCTGGTGGCGTACGATCGTGCAAGCAAACAAGGGCGGATGAACAGCGAAATGTTTCGGGTTATGGCAGGTGCACCACGGCAGCACACCATCGTCACCGCGATGATCGTCGTTGCGGCCGTGCTGTTCGGAATCCTCGCTATGCACACGATGATCAATTCAGCTGCTGCCCCGGCGGCCCATTCATCGGTTGCGACCGCGCACTCCGCTTCCGAAAACGGGGCGGCAGCGGCATCCGGGGTTCACGACTCGCAGGCTGAAGCGGCCTGCTCGGCCAGTTGCATGCCGGATTGGATGCTCGTCGGAATGGCGTGTGCGATCGGTGTTTTTGCCGTCCTCGTCGCGCTCCTGCGTCACAGGCTCGATCTGCGGCGCCTGATGTTTTTACCGCTGGTGCGTGTCGTCCGCATCGCCACTACTCGCGTCTCGTTGCCATGGACGCCATCACTGGAAGTCCTCTCGATCAGTCGAGTCTGATGTATCAGTCGCACCCGCTCCCGGGCGCGATAGAGCGCCGTCTCTGCGGTACCCCCAATACATCCATTTCTACTGATTGGCACGATCACACATGTTCAACAAACGCACACTCATCGCGGTCGTCGGCGTCCTCGCCGCCTCCCTCACCCTCAGCGCCTGTTCCACGGCCAGCACCGACACGGGAGACAACTCCCCCGGATCGTCATCCGACGCCTCCGCGACCTTCAACGACCAGGACGTGATGTTCGCCCAGTCCATGGTCGTGCACCACAGTCAGGCCATCGATATGGCGCAGGTGATTCTCGATAAGGACGGCATCGACCCGCGTGTCACCGAACTCGCGCAGGACATCAAAGATGCCCAGGGGCCCGAGATCGACCAGCTGAACGGCTTCCTCGAGCAGTGGGACGCACCGGCCGACATGGAGGGCATGGACGGCATGGACGGCATGGACGGCATGTCCGGCGTGATGTCGGAGCAGGACATGGCGGACCTAGAAGCCGCCACCGGCACTGAGGCAAGCCGGCTGTTCCTCGAGCAGATGACCGTGCACCACGAGGGCGCGGTCGAGATGGCGCAGGTGCAGGTTGATGAGGGCCAGGATCCGGATGCCACGGCTCTCGCCGAGAAGATCATCAAGGACCAGAACGCCGAGCTCGAGCTAATGGACGAGCTTCTCGCGACGCTGTAGGCACCAGCGTCGCTCTACGACGCCGCATCGGGGTCGCCGTGATTCACCGCTCGGCGACCCCTCCCTCGCAGTTCGCACGCACCACGGTGCGTCGATTCCCAAGGATGTCAATGAAATCCCCAGCACCACGACCATTCACCCGCTCGCTCACCACGCGCGTCGCCGCGATCGGCGTCCTCACTCTCTCGCTCACGGCCTGCGCCGGTTCGAATCCTCCTGGTGCGGGCGCGCCTGATTCTGAGCTGCCGCCACAGTCCGAGCCCGCGGTATTCGGACATGTCCACGGTCTCGACGTCGACTCTGTCACCGGTGTCGCCTATGCCGCGACCCACGGTGGCCTGTTCGAACTTCCCCCTGCCGGTGCGACCCCGATCGCGGCCGCCGACCTCGGTGGCCCGATCGCCGGTCGCGCCCAGGACACGATGGGGTTCACGATCAATGGGCGGCAGATGTTCGGATCCGGACACCCCGATCCCGCCGAACAGTCCACCGCCCCGAACCTCGGCTTCATCACGAGCAACGACAGCTCCCAGACCTGGCAGACCCTGTCGCTCGGCGGCGAAGCCGACCTCCATGACATCGAGGTGGTCCGCGACGCGGCAGGCGCCCTGAGCGTGTATGCCGTCGATGCCAGCACCGGACAGATCACGACCAGCACTGACGGAGGAGTGACCTGGCGCTCGGGCGCGGACGTCATCATGCGCGATCTCACTGCTGACCCAGCATCCGGCACCGTATACGCGACCACCGAGCAAGGCCTCGCGGCGAGCGACGACGACGGCGCAACCTTCGAGGTCGACCCCGACGCCCCGGTGCTGTACCTCATCGACTGGATCGATGGCCCGTCGGCTGACGGATTGGTCGGAGTCGACCTCGACGGAACGGTGTGGACGAGGATCGGCGCCGATGGCTGGCAGGAGAGGGGGTCGGTCTCCGGCGATGTCGAGGCCATGGCCTACTCCCCCGTTCCGGAACCCGTGCTGCTGGTGGCGGATGCGCGAGGCATCGTCACCAGCGACAATTTCGGTGCCACCTGGCAGGCGGTGGTGGAACGATGACGATCCTTCCGTTTCTGATCCCCAGCCCTGAGATCAGCTATTTCGATTTGGGGCCTGTCCGCATCCGTTTCTATGCCTTGTTCATCCTCGCCGGCATCGTCGCGGCCGCCTGGATCACGTCCCGCCGCCTGAAAAAGGCGGGCGCCAACAGCGAGGCAGCCCTGGATGTCGTGATGTGGGCCGTGGTGTTCGGCATCGTCGGCGCTCGGATCTATCACGTGCTCACCCATCCGGCCGACTATTTCTTCCCCGGCGCCGACCTTCTGAGAACGCTCTACATCTGGGAGGGCGGCATCGCCATCTTCGGTGCCGTGACCTTCGGCGCCATCGGCATCTACATCGGAACGAGGCGTGCCGGGATCCCGTTCCTCACTTACGCCGACGCCCTTGTGCCGGGACTTCTGCTGGCGCAGGCAATCGGACGGCTCGGCAACTACTTCAATCAAGAGCTGTTCGGCACACCCACGACGCTGCCGTGGGGATTGCAGATCGACCCGACCGGCGCGGCATTCCCTGCGGGGCTTCCGGCAGACACCCTGTTCCACCCGCTGTTCCTCTACGAACTGTTGTGGAACCTCGTCGGGGTGGGCGTGATCCTGCTCGCCTCGCGACGGAAATCGATCGGGAGCGGAGTCGCACTCGGCACCTACCTGATCTGGTACGGCATCGGTCGCGCCTGGTTCGAGTCGTTCCGCCTCGACCCGACCGAACTAGAGATCTTCGGCATCAAGGCGAACATCATCACCGCCATCATCGCCGCCGCCGTGGGGATCGCAATCATCATCGTCCAGAATCGGCGCGAGAGGAAGCATCCGGATGCCCCCTCTCTCGGCGTCGAAGCGGGGCCCGTTCGCAGCGAGCCCGCACCGACCGACCCGCCGGAGCGAGCCGGGTAATGGGAGTAATGGGGTGCCCCGCTCTGGTCTTCGCCCACACCAATCTTTACTGGAGCTTCCCGACAGCCCCCGGTCGAACTGGCACGGTTGTGCCGACGGAAGCGTCGAGTTCACACGGAGAGAATCTCGGGCGAGATAAGGCCTCCACTCACGGACCCCTCGGGCCATAGGCCAACTCGTGGCATCCACCGCGACCCTCGACAGAACGCGAGCTCCGGACGCGTCTTACGGGAACAGATCGTGTCGAATCTGGCTGTCAGTGCGCGGCAAGACGGCGGCCCCGGATAAGCAGCCAGAAGATCATCGTCACTTCACCCACGAACAGGAACTGGGCGAAGACTGCGGTGAAACCAGCAACGAAGACCATGCCGACGGCATCCGCAAGATATCCGGCGCCGGCCACGGCGAGCAGGATGCCGACGACCTTCGCCATGAAGCCAGCACGGAATGCCAGATAGCCGACGAGCAGCAGGGAGGCACCGAACAGGCCCAGGCTGATGACCCAGATTGTGGTGAACGACTCCAATACCGGCAGTGCGGTCTCCGGATCGCCGAGCATTGAGAACCCGACCACCAGCCGGCTGATGGCCACCAGTAGGAGCACGGCATAAACAGTTCTTATCCAGGCAGCTGCCGCGGAGAGGCGGCGGCTCACGGGCTTGAACAGTGTGTACAGGGCTCCCGCCACGATGATGTCGAGTAGGGCAACGACGACGAAGCTCGCCACGCCAGAGAAGAAGAGGAGCGGGGAGCCAGAGATGTTTCGTGCGGTCTCGACGGCGTCTCCCGGGATGACGAGGGGCACCAGCGCACCAAAATTACCGAAGCCGCCCAGCACCGCCATGAGTGCGAGTGCGACCCCCGCGACGAGCGCCGCGGTGCGCGGCGACCATGCGGTGAATCCCATCGGGGTGGGAGGCACTGCGGCCCTGGTTGAGTCGAGTGTGGAGTGATTCATTTCTCATCCTTACGTTGTATGTTTACGGTGTAAGTAAAATAAGGCTACATGGTAAGGTTGTCAATGGACGAGATCGGGGAACCATGGAAAAGCCATCGGACACGGTGGGTGCGACGTCGCGAGGGCGGCTGAACCGAGAGCGAGTGCTCAGCGCATCCATTGCTCTTGCCGACCGCACGGGCATTGACTCACTCACGATGCGGAGACTCGGCGAGGAGCTCGGAGTCGAGGCGATGTCGCTCTATAACCATGTCGCGAACAAGGAAGACCTGCTCAATCGCATGGTCGACGCGGTCTTCAACGAGATAGAGCTGCCGTCGCACAGCGACGATTGGAAGACGGCGATGCGCAAGCGGTCGGTTTCCTTCCGAGCCGTCCTGTCCCGCCATCCCTGGGCCACAGGCCTGAAGGACTCCGGAACGAATCCCGGCCCATCCACTCTGCGACATCACGACCGGGTGATCGGTACTCTTCGAAATGCAGGATTCTCGATCGCGATGGCGGCCCACGCGTTTTCAGCATTGGATAGCTACATCTACGGCTTTGCCATGCAGGAGAAAATCCTTCCGTTCACGACCGAGGACGAGACGGCAGCGATGGCGCACGTCATGCTCGCCCAGCTTCCAGCCAACGAGTATCCCTACCTCGCCGAGCTGACGGCGAATCATGTTCTCAAACCCGGATACAACTACGGCGACGAATTTCCGCTCGGCCTCGAGCTCATCCTCGACGGCCTCGAACGGTGGCTCGAGCAACACGTGCCGGAGCAGGAGACTGACTCGGCACGATCACCAGATTCTTGACGTCGGGACGACGTCATTGAACGATCGGGGCGAGATCTCCGGCCCGATATGCGTCAATTTATCGAGATCAGCACGTGGCGGCTCAGCCTTGTACATGCCCGCATGCGAAATTACGCTGGATCACGAATGGGGGAACTGAGGAATAGATGGCAACCAACCAGTCGACACAGAATCGAAACTTCACCATTACCCGGACCGTCGCTGCGTCCCGCCATGCCGTGTTCACAGCATGGACCGACCCCGAGCACCTCGCCTGGTTCTATAACCCCGACATGCCCACGCCCACCGGCCCCATCGAAGTCGACCTTCGAGTCGCGGGAACCTGGTCGCAGCACATGGTCGTCAACGACGACCTGAGCTACCCGACCGGTGGGATCTATCTGGAAATCGTTCCCGACGAACGACTTGTCTTTCGGTGGGGAGCAGTCGGTGGCTGGCCAGAACTCGACGGCGAGAATGAACTTACTGCCCCTGTTGTCACTGTGCAGCTCAACGAGCTCGGCACAGAAACGGAGCTTGTGCTCACCGTTCAATTTTCAGAGCATCTCGACATCGACGACGTGCGAGACCAGATACTCGGCGGTATTCGGGATGGGTGGGAGGCCACCATCGACCGGGTCAACGCCAGCACAGCACTAGCCGCCAAGTCGGACCCCGGGCGCAGCGCGGGGCCCCAGATTTATGTTCTTTTCCCCGGAACAGCGCGGGAAGCGCTGACCTTTTACGCGGATGTGTTCGGGGGCGAGCTCTCCTTGCACACGTACGAAGACTTCGGCAGGAGCGACGGCGCGCCAAGCTCCATAGCTCATGGAATGCTCGATGGCACAGTGGCTCTGGCGGGAGCGGATGCAGCCGCAGGCCAAACCGCTGTCCGACTCGAAGGCATCATGCTCTCGTTGCTCGGAACCGCCGCACCGGCAGTGCTTCATGGGTGGTTCGACAAACTCTCCATCAACGGGACCGTCGTCGATCCCCTCGCGCCAAAGCCGTGGGGCGCATCGGATGGCCAGGTCATTGATCGTCATGGCCTTCACTGGCTCATCGGATACGAGCCGGAGGCATAAGCGACGCGAAATTGCGTGCTGAGCTGGCGAGCGAACGGAATCTGTGATTCGAACACTCGACGGACTGTGGGGGCATGCGGACCCGCCGCGCCGCGCTCTGAAATGACCGCGCCCCTGCCGGACATGACCCAGTATGAGCGTTGTGACCGACACCGAGCGCGAGAAGCGGATGCGCAACCTTCTCGTGCTCGTCGCCGATCCCGTGCGCCGCTACCTGCACCGCCGCACCGACTCCGCGACGGCCGACGACGTGCTCGGCGACACCCTGCTGGTGTGCTGGCGCCGCCTCGACGAGGTGCCAGAGGACGCACTCCCCTGGGCGATTGTCGTCGCTCGGCAGTGCCTCAGCAACGCCCAGCGCGCCGAGCGTCGCCGCACCCGTCTCATCGGCCGCATCATCGCCATCGATCCGCCGCCGGCCGCTGCGGACGACAACCCCGCAGCATCCGCGGCCGACGGCACCACGAACGACGCCCGCGTGGCCACCGCCCTCGCCGGCCTGCGCCGCGACGACGCGGAGATCCTGCGCCTGTGGGCGTGGGACGAACTGACGAGTCCGCAGCTTGCCGTGGTGCTCGGCATCAGCGCGAACGCCGCGGCGATCCGCCTTCACCGCGCGAAGGCGCGCCTCAAGCAGGAGCTCCTGAAATCCGACAACCCGACCGGACATGTATCCCATGACGAAGGGAGCACCGATGCACGACGATGACCGTGCGCTGCGCGATCAGTTGCGCGCCGCCGATCCGGCCCGCGCGCTGCCCCCTGCCTCACCGACGTGGCTCGACCACAGAATGGAGCAGATCATGACCGACCAGTCCCCCACCACCACGCCCGCCACCCCCGAGGAGCCGAGACCCGCCTTCCGACGGTGGATGCCGGTAGTCGGTGGCGCCGCCGCCCTCGCCATCGCCGCGGCAATCGTTGTGCCCCTCGCCCTTGGCGGCTCGAATCCCACGGTCGAGGCGCTGCAGCCTCCGCTGGGCGGAGGCCTCGCGAGCGGCAGTTGCCTCGCGCTCGAGCCAGCGACCGTCGCGGCGCAGGAGCAGGCGTTCGCCGCGACGGTGCTGGAGATCCAGGGCCAAACCGTTGTGCTGGAGGTCACAGAGCGCTTTGCCGGCGACGTCGCCGATCGCGTCGAGGTGACCCAGGTCGACGCGATGACCTCCGACTTCTCGAGTGTTCCCTTCGAAGTCGGCGACAGCTACCTGGTCGCCGCACTCGACGGAACTATCACCGGCTGCGGGGTCACCGGGGCTGACAGCGCCGAGCTCCGCGCCGTCTACGACGCGGCGTTCCCCGGCTGATCCGCGCCAGCGCGCGGAGGGCCGTAGCGGTCGTCGACTCCGACGCTGGGCCATGCGGGAGCAGCTCGCACACTGCCCCAACGATCCCGCTGTCGACTTCGTGGATCTTCGCGGCGAGCTTGCGAGCTTGGGCGCGGAAGTTCGGGTCGGTTACTGCGTGAAAAGCCGCGGCTGACCGGGCCGAACGCCACGTCAGTGGCCGCGCGTGGTGAGGGCCGGGCCGACGTGCGTGTCGACCCACGCGATAAGCGGCTCCACTGCGCGCCAGGTGTTCAGCACGTCGCTCGGAGGAATGTCGATCGGCATGCCCCGCAGGGCGGCGTAGTGCTTCAATCGCAGGAGATGGATCGCGGGGTGCGACGGATCCATACCGCGCGGCGCCGTCTTGAGCGCCGGCCCCGCAAGCTCGAAGCCGTTGTTCTCGAGCGCTCGGATGATCGAGTCGAGGTCGGCGGCGAGGTCCGGGTGCTCGGAGATCGCGGTTCGCGCGCGCTCGAGCTGGTCGCGCGAGGGGTCGTAGAGCCCGCGGCCCACCTCCAGTCGTTCGGTGTTGAGATGAAGGTAGACGCCGCCGACGGTCCCGGCCCACATGCTCGCATCGGTGCGATACGGATCCTTGTTTGCGCTGAAGCGTACGTCCCTGTTCGGGCGCATCACCTTGCCCTGACCGTAAACAGGCTCGGCCACCCCAAGCAGGTCTTCGAGCGGCTGACGGATGGCGCGCGCGTACTGGTCTCGATGCGCTTCGAAGTAGGCCTTGCTGTTGTCGGCGGCCAGTCCGGTGAGGAACGCCGCTGCCTCGGCAGTGAAGCTGGCGAGCGGACGAGCGTCGGTCATGAGGGATTCCTCTCGGCGCCGGCGCGTCGACGCGCGGCTGAGTTCTGGATGGAACGTACGGTAAACGGCCCTGTTGACAGCGGACTGGAAGCGGCCTGCGTGAACGCCGGGCTCGGTGGGATGGATGCAGATGCCCCGCGATAGCGTCAACGTCCGCGAGGCCCTCGACCGCGCCGTTCGGTATCGGCGAACGTGGGGGCGATCGCTGCGGTCACCGAACCGATCCGGACGATCCTGGTCGACTCGTGGCACGCACCGCTGCTAAGTTCAAAAATTGTGCAGTCACTCCGGGACGCTGTAGACGCATTAGCGGATCGCACCGGATTCTCCGGGGTGGTCCGTCTCGACCGAGCGGGCGAGACCGAGTTCTCGGCAGCCTATGGGTTTGCCGACCGGGCCCACGGGATCCTCAACACCGTCGACACCCTGTTCGCGATCGCGAGCGGATCGAAGGGACTGACGGCGCTGCTCGTCATGGCCCTCGTTGAGAGCGGGACGTTCGAGCTTGCTACCCCTGCCCGTTCGTTGCTCGGGGCAGACCTTCCCCTAATCTCCGACGACGTCACGATCGAGCAATTGCTGGCACACAGGTCAGGGATCGGCGACTACCTCGACGAGGACACCATCGAGAGCATCAGCGACTATGTGATGCCGGTCCCGGTGCACGAACTCGCGTCGACCGAACAGTTCCTGCCGGTCCTCGGCGGGCACGAAACCGTGTTCCCCGCCGGCGAGCGGTTCCAATACAACAACGGCGGCTACGTCGTGCTCGCCTTGTTGACTGAACGTGCAACCGGCATCGACTTCCAGCAACTGGTTCGAACACTGGTGTGCGAACCGGCAGGCATGCTCGACACCGCGTTCCTGCGTTCCGATGAACTCCCGGGCCGCGCAGCACTGGGGTACGTCTTCGCCGACGGCCTGAAAACCAACGTGTTTCACCTTCCCGTGCTCGGCAACGGCGACGGCGGCATCTACTCCACCGCGGCCGACCTCAGCGCTTTTTGGGACTCGCTCTTCGCCGGACGGATCGTCTCGCCTGAGGGCGTCGCCGAGATGGTTCGGCCTCGCAGCGACTGGCCGCAAGAGTCCAAGCGCTTCGGCCTCGGATTCCACCTGGACGCCACGGGAGACGGAGTTCAGCTGGAAGGGTACGACGCCGGCGTGTCATTCTCCAGCAGACACTACCCGTCGTCCGCAATGACCTATTCCGTCATGTCGAACTGGTCAGGGGGAGCCTGGCCGATCATGCGTCTCCTCGACGAACGGCTCGGCATCTGACGCATCCTGCCTGCGGGCCCTCTCATCGATTCTCGCCGACCACATCTCAGCCGGCCGCCTTCTTCACGAGCGCTCGAAGCTGAGCGCCGACGGCATCCGTCACCTCCAGCACGGCGAAGGAGGTGGGCCAGAAGACACCGTCGTCGAGGAGCGCATCCTCGCTGAAGCCGACCGAGCCGTAGCGGGTGTCGAATTTCGATTTCGGCTGAAAGAACACGACCACTTTGCCGTCGCGGGCGTACGACGGAAAGCCATACCAGGTCTTGGCGTCGAGATGTGGGGCCTCCTCGGCGACGATTGCGTGCAGGAGTTCAGCGACGGCGCGGTCGGACCCGTCGAGTCCTTCGATCGCATCGACGCACGCCTGCGCCTCGCGATGCTTCTTTGCCGAACCCTTGCCACTCTTCTCCTGCTCGCGAAGCTCGCCGGCACGCTGCTTCATCGCCGCGCGCTCGGCCTCGCTGAAACCCGCCTGTTCGTGGTCGTTCGTGGCCATCAGTTCGTCTCCTTATCGACATCCGACTGCGAGTGAAATCGCCAACCGCATCCATCGGGCCTCTGACCGGCGATGGCCGGAGGAATCCTCTCGTCATTAGAGCACAGTGGCGTCGTCCCCGGCATGTGGCAATGACCGATTGATGCGGGTGTTGCGGTCGGCT
This sequence comes from Marisediminicola sp. UYEF4, assembly GCF_040546025.1. NCBI lineage: Bacteria > Bacillati > Actinomycetota > Actinomycetes > Micrococcales > Microbacteriaceae > Marisediminicola > Marisediminicola sp. UYEF4. The sequence goes on from NZ_JBEPNA010000004.1 coordinate 17,175, forward strand.
GCGTCAGCCCCCAGCCCTCTCGGCGGAATGGGCGGCCTCGAGTCCGTCGAGAACCAGGTCGAGGCCGAACTCGAACTCGTTGCCGTAGGCGTATCCCGGCTGCAGGATCAGCGACACCGCCATTGCGGCGAGGTTAGGGAACGCCTCGGCCATCATCGTCTGCTGCGCCATGATGTCCTCCGTCGCGGCGCCGATGTCGCCAGATGGATCAAGCGGCAGCGTCGCCTCCTGCTGCGCGAACCCCTGCACATAACTGTCGAGGATCGACATGGCGTGCCCGGTCATGGGCATCGAGAAACCCGCTGCAGTCAGGCAGCCGATCACCGCGTCAAGGTGACCGAGCGTCGCCGACCCGGGTGACGTGCGGGCCTTGATGCTGATAGCCCAGGGGTGCCGGGCCAGCACGCTCCGTGTCGACTCCGCCCTGGCACGCATCGCCGTTCGCCAGTCGTCACCGGCCCGCGGCGTCGCGAACTCGGAGTACACGACGTCGAGCATCCCGTCGAGAATGTCGTCCTTGCCTGTGACGTGGTAGTAGAGCGACATCGCCTCGATGCCGAGCGCGGCGGCCAGCTTGCGCATGCTCAGCGACTCGATCCCGCCGACATCGGCGAGAGCCACCGCCACCCGGATGGCGCGCTGCCTGGAGACCGGTTCTCGGGGTTCTGACTGCGCCATAGACATCACCTTACACCGTATGGTATGTTCACGCTGTTCACCTTACACCGTATGGTCAGCTCAGGCTTCGAGACAGGACAACCATGTACAACACACGCAAGATCGCGCGCATCGTCGGCACGCTCATGCTCGCCGCATTCTTCCTCTACGGCATCGGAAGCTCGATCGCCACGACCGCCTCCCCCGGGGTCCTGCTCGCCACGGGCACGGTGATGATGCTGCTCAACACCGTGGCCGTCATCGCGATCGGCGCGCTCATGCTGCCGATTCTTCGGCCGCAAGCTCCCGCGATCGCGGTCGGCTACCTCGTTACCCGCATCTTCGAGGGCGCGTTCCTCGCCGTCGGAGCGATCGCGCTCCTCGCTGGATTCGCCGGCACCAACTTCCTCGCGTACAACATCGCGATGGCGGGCCTCGGCATCGGCAGCCTGTTTCTCTGTGTCGCGCTCTACCGCTCGCGCCTCGTGCCGCGGTTCCTCGCGGTCTGGGGATTCGTCGGCTACGCGTCGTTCGGGGCCGGCTGCTTCCTCGAGCTCGCCGGTGTCGCTGGGGCCGGTCTCCTCTCGACGGTTCCCGGTGGCCTGTTCGAGATCTTCTTCGCCATCTGGCTCATCGCTCGCGGCTTCCGCTCGACCGCGGCCCTCTCGATGGCCGCTCGCGCATGACCGCCGCCTGGACGACGGACCGCATGCCGATCCTCGCCGGCACGACGGTCATCGTGACCGGCGCCAACAGCGGCATCGGCCTCGAATCCGCTCGCGTGCTCGCCGCGAAAGGCTCGCACGTGGTGTTCGCGGTGCGTGATGAAAAGAAGGGACGGGATGCCGCAGCAACGGTCTCCGGGTCCACCGAGGTTCGCCCGCTCGACCTCGCCGACCTGGGTTCGGTGCGTGAGTTCGCCCAGGACTGGAGCGGCGGCATCCAGCTGCTCATCAACAACGCGGGCGTGCTCGTGCCGCCGTTCGGACACACGAAGGACGGGTTCGAGCTGCAGTTCGGCATCAACCATCTCGGGCATTTCGCTCTCACCAACCTGCTTCTGCCCCACATCACCGGTCGCGTCGTCACCGTTGCGAGCGGTGCCCACCGCTCCGGAACGATCGACTTCGACGACCTCAACTGGCGGACACGGCGATACGGAGGTGGATCGGCAGCATACGCGCAATCGAAGCTCGCGAACCTGCTCTTCACCCTCGAGCTGCAGCGGCGGCTCGAAGCGTCGAGATCGAGTGTCATCGCGACCGCCGCCCACCCCGGCATGGCGGCGACCAACCTCATGTCCAGCTCAAAAAACCCCGTCATGACCCTCATTGCGAAGGTCGCGGTGGCTCTCTTCGCGCAGGAAGCCGCGAGCGGCGCCACCCCCACCCTGTTCGCCGCGACCGAGTCCGTGCCAGGTGGCAGCTACGCCGGCCCCGGAAATCGCCGCGAGATGGCCGGCCCACCCGTGCTCGTCGGCCGCTCGGAGGCAGCCAGCAATCTCGCTACCGCCGCCCGACTGTGGACGGCATCGGAACAGCTCACTGGCGTGCGATACCCCGCCGGCCCCCTTGAATCGATCGCGCGCGGCACGGATGTTGCGGGCATTGCCGAGGGGCGAGTGCACCGCGAGCGGCGTCGCGCTTGAGATGCCTTCGGGCGGTGTCTTACGATTCCGCACTCCGATTGAGCCGCTGTGCGAGCCCGTCGAGGATGAGTTCCAAGCCGTTTCGGAATTCGTCCTCGAATGCGTAATCCCCTCCTTCGAGTAGCTCCAGAAGTGAGCGGGCGAGGTACGGGTACTCCTCCGGATCAGGCGCGACACGGGAGGCGAAAGCCGCCTCGGCCCCCTCCCCCGGCGTGAACGGTAGGCCTGCTTCCGTCAGGGCGAAGCCGTACACGAAAGCGTCGATGGTCGAGAACGCGTGCGTCGCAAGTGCCGTTGTTGGAGACATGGTGGTACAGCGACATCGCTTCGACCCCGAGTTCTGCCCCCACGCTTCTCATGCTGACGCCCGCGAGCCCGGTCCGATCCGCGACAGCGGCCGCGGCGTCGACGACTCGCTGCCCACTCAACGTGCCTCGTGCAGTCACAAGTCCATTGTTGCCGCCCTTACATTCGTAAGGCTATGCTTCGGAGCATCCGTTGACGATCCGATTGAAAGGCCCTCCCGATGACCAGTTCCCATCCAGGAGTCGCTCCGCTCGATACCCGAATCCGCCTCGCCGCGTTGTGGACCTCAACAGTGTTCATTGTTGCGTTCGCCGATAACTTTTCGTTCTTCCGCGCTGATTACCTCCCGACACTGGCGGGTGCGGCGTGAAGGCGATCGTCCAACGCGGGTACGGCTCCACCGAGGTGCTCCGGCTCGAGGAGACCGACGTGCCCGCGATCGGCGCGGGCCATATGCTCATCCGTGTGCGAGCAGCATCCGTCAATCAGGCAGACTGGTTTCTCACCACCGGTACGCCCCTTGTCGCTCGCGCCGCGTTCGGCGCACGCCGGCCGAAACTGCCCGTTCGCGGGCAGGATGTCGCCGGCATCGTCGAGTCGGTCGGCCCGGATGTCACCACGTTCCGAGCCGGCGACCGGGTGTACGCGGAGGTCCCCGCCGGGGGCTTCGCCGAGTTCGTCGCCGTGCGATCCAGCCAGGTCGCGATGATGCCACGCACGATCAGCTTCGAGCAGGCGTCGGCCGTGCCGCTTGCCGCGGGCACCGCGCTGCAGGGCCTGCGCGAGATAGGTCGTTTAGGCGGCTGGAAGGCTGAGGCTGCAGCGCGCGTGCTCATAAACGGCGCCTCGGGCGGCGTCGGCAGTTTCGCGATCCAGATAGCGAAAGCGCTCGGAGCCGAGGTCACGGCAGTGTGCAGCGCGAGGAACGCCGAGCAGGCGCTGGCGCTCGGCGCAGATCGGGTGATCGACTACACGGTCACGGACTTCACGAGCGCCGGAGACAAGTACGACCTGATCTTCGACGTCGTCGGCAACCATCCGGTGCGCGCTGTGCGGCGCGCGCTCACCCGCACGGGAACGCTGGTGCTGTCGAGCGGCGGGGGTGGCCGCATCCTCGGCCCGATGGGGCGCATCATCGGGGCGCTGGTATCGGCGCCGTTTGTATCCCAGCAGGTGCGTGTGCTTGCCGCGACGCCAAGCGCTGCGCGCCTCGATGCGCTCGCCGAGCTCATCGATTCGGGCGCGGTCAGCCCGCAGGTCGAGAGGGTGTATCCGCTCGAGCAGACGGCGCAGGCGCTGCGCGATTTTGTCGAGCAGCACGCGCGGGGCAAGCTCGTGATCGCGGTGACGCCCGACAGCATTCCTGGTCAGGTCAAGTAGCGCGGTCCGGCGGGCCAGTTCCACATGACGCGTGCCTCGCCATGGTTCTCAGTAGCCCTTCGACTTGGACCTACGGCAACCATTGCAGCGGTCGTACACGCGGTGACGATCGCTGCCATCGAAATCGATGTTGTAATAATGCTACATAGCATTTATGCTACTTCCCATGGGACGCAAACCGAAGTCGGATGAGCCGGTCTACAGCCGACTCGAGAGCGTGCGCACCGATCGCGGCATCACACGGCAACAGCTCGCGGACGCGGTCGAAGTGCACTATCAGACGGTCGGGTATCTCGAACGCGGCGAATACAGCCCCAGTCTCGCGCTGGCGCTCCGCATCGCGCGGGAGCTTGACTCTCCGGTCGGGGAGCTGTTCTCACTCACTCCATTCACAAGACCGGGAGGATCCGATGAGCACGTCGCGTAGGGAGAAGAACAAACAACTGGTCGCCGAGCGCACCGAACGCCTGATGACGGACACCCGATTCCAAGCACTGCGCACCCACCGCGCCCGAATCGCACTTGCGGTCGCCATGATTGCGCTCTTCGTCGTGATCCCCGCCGCCTGGATCCTGCTGGGCTCCATCGCCGGCATTGTCGCCGTTCTCGTCGGTATCGTCGTGTGGTGGATGCTGAGGATGTCGGTGCGACTGGTTGCCGACCTCCCGGAGAAATACCTCGACGAGCGCCAGAGAACGCTGCGCAATCGCAGCTACGTCGACGCGTACCGCTGGTTCGGAGGACTCGTCATCCTCGTTGCCAGCTCTGGAATCATTGCCTTCATCGTGTTGGGCGAAGACCCCGACTCCTGGAACGTCACGCTCAACTACGACGCCGTGATGGGGGTCTTCTGGATGATCGAGGCCGCGGCGCTGAGCATCCCGTCGATCGTGCTCGCGCTCCGCGACCGGGAACTACCGCGCTAGACCCCGCTCATCCACTCATCCCCAGAGGACCGCGGGCCGCCGACCGAGTGAACTTTGGAACCGAATCAGCAACCCGACCGGACCAGCGACGAGGAACTGGCGTACACCGACTTCCTCGGCCTCAACGTCCTAGCGTGATGGACGCGCCGGGTCTGCCCGAGGTTCGAGGACCACGACGGCCGTCTCTGTCGACCGCCGCCGAGCATAGCCGTCAAGATTCTCGTCCAGCGACCGCCACCGATCCCACAGCCGCACCCGTTCCTGGCCGGTCGCCGCGCGGGCGACGACCTCGCGGGTCCCGTCGGCAAGTTGGACGATCGCCTCAGGATGCGCTTGGAGATTCAACCACCACGCAGGCTCTCCTTCGCCCCACCCGTTCATTGCCATGGTCACCAGGTTCGGGCCGTCGTCGAAATACCCGACGATTACCGACCGCTCCCCACCGCCGCGGCGTCCGATCGTGGTCAATCGCAGTGCTCCCCATCGCTCGGCCCGAGCAGGCCACAGTCCACGACGCCCACCAGTGACCCTGTAGAGCGCCCGGTGCACCTTCCACGCGAGCTGGATAAACCATCGGGGCGGCACCCGCGGGGTGCGCGCGGTCACATCCGGCATCCGCACCTCCCCGCCTGCACCGCAGGCCTCACGTCAGGGCGCCAAGCTACAGCCGATATTCCAGCGTGTCTACCGCCTGGCCCGGGTGAGATCGGCAGGGGCCAGTCGTGCGCAGTCGATTGGCGTGAATCGCGCGGAGGTCGTGAACCCAGTCGTCGGTCGACGGCCGGTAAAACTATGCTCAGCGTATCGACGCCAGAAGCTGAGCCGAAGGGAACCCGACATGGACGATGCGGTTCGCGCCTTTATCGACACTGTCCCCGGCGCCACACGACGGCGCGACGCCGAGAGGCTGCTCGAGCTATTCGGCCGCGTCACCGGACAGCCGGCCACGATGTGGGGTCCGTCGATCATCGGCTACGGGCAATACCACTACCGGTACGCGAGCGGGCGCGAGGGCGACGCCGGTGCCGCCGGCTTCTCACCCAGGAAGGCGGCGACGAGCATCTATCTTCCCGACGGCGTCGGCGCGTACGCCGAGCAGCTCGCTCGCCTCGGTGAGCACAAGGCGGCGGTCGGGTGCCTGTACATCACCAACCTCGACAAGGTCGACCTCGCCGTGCTCGAGAGCATCATCGACGAGTCCTACCGAACTGTCACAGCGGGCACATTCGGACACCGGGCAGCCGAGTCGAACGGCGGCCGACCGGCTCCGTAGGCCGCGCCTGCCGCTGAACGAAACAAAATTCTCTCTGCCCACTGCATCCAACAGACCTGTTTCGACAGAAGTACTCCATAGAACACCCCCCACGCCCGCTCACGGGCACGAACAAAGGAGTACGCCGTGAAGAAACGCGTCATCGTCACCGCTCTGGCCACGGGCGCCCTGCTCGTCAGCGCCGCCGCCCCCGCATCCGCAGCCGGGCACGAGCCGGGCACGATCGTCGACGTGGCCGTCGCCGCATCGGGCGGAGGAGCTCCCGACAGCAACCCCTACGACTACGACCTCCTCGTGCAGGCCGTGCTCTACACCGGGCTCGAGGGCGTGCTCGGCGACCCGAACGCCTCGTTCACTGTCTTCGCCCCGAATGACCAAGCCTTCCTCACCCTGGTGACGGACCTGACCGGCGTCGCGCCGGCAAGCGAAGCCGAGGCGCTGACGACGATCGTGACCGCCCTGAGTCGCGACCAGATTTCCAACGTGCTGCTCTACCACGTCACCGCCGGCAACCTCGGCAAGGTCGACGTGAACCGCGCCAAGTCGCTGACAATGGCCAATGGAGGTATCGTCAACCCGCGCGGCGTGAACCTGCGAGACGAGGGCGCACTCACCGACCCCCGCATCGTGCGCGGCGCCAGGGACATCCAGACGAGCAACGGAGTGATCCACACGATCGACCGCGTGCTGATCCCCGGAAACCTGTAGCCGACGGCTGACCCAAACGGGCCCGTCGAGACAGCGAGTGCTGTCTCGGCGGGCCCGTTGTTCGTGGTGGGCGGATGCTGCGGGGTAGCCACGCCACTCCGCGGGGCCATAACCTAATGCCTGATCACATTGGGGGCACCACCACATGCGCGACTCGCACGGCTCCACCGTCGAAAACCTCGCACTCGACGAGTGCTGGGACCTCCTCGCCGCAAACGACTTCGGCCGCCTCGCCGTCGCAACCGAGACCGGCGTCGACATCTTCCCGATGAACTACCTCGTGCGCGACCGGGAGATCTTTCTGCGGAGCGCACCTGGCTCGAAACTGGCCAGCATCACCGAACGGCCGTCGATCGCGTTCGAAGTCGACGGCAAGCGGATGCGCCGCCGCTGGAGCATCGTCGTGACGGGCAACATCGACAGGCTCGGCTTCGACTCGGAGATCGTGGAGTCGGGGATCCTCGGGCTGAAGTCGCAGAGCCCGACCGCGAAATGGAATTACCTTCGCATCTCTCCGGAGTCGGTCACCGGGCGGCGTTTCACGGCTACCCGCCGCTAGCTCCAACTCTGGGCGACCGGTCACGGCCGCCGCCTGAGCCAGTCACCGCCGCGGGTCGCCTGAGTATGTCCCCTTCAGGGCGCTTGAGGGGCGCTAAGTGGGCGACTCGCGCGCCGGGCTCGCTCAGCCTCGTCGATTAAGCTCGTCCAGTGCCCTCCGCGTCTACTCCCCTGCGCATCGCGCTCGTCTGCCTGCACACCTCACCGGGCTCCGAGCCGGGATCCGGCGACGCCGGCGGCATGAACGTCGTCATTCGGCATCAGGCCGAGGCGATGGCGGCGGCCGGGCACACCGTCGAGATCCTGACGCGGCGTTCGTCGCCCGACCAGCCCGACAGCATGCCGCTCGCCCCCGGAGTCACCCTGCGATTTCTGACCGCTGGCCCGCCGCGCCCCGTCGCCAAGGGGGAGCACGAGGGATTCGTCGGTGAATTCAGTATGCGACTGGCCGAGTTCGGCACATTCGACGTGATCCACTCCCACCATTGGTTCTCCGGCATGGCCGCGCTCCCCCTCGCCCGCCGCACCGGAACCCCCCACGTGCAGAGCTTCCACAGCATCGCCGCCGACGACTCGACGCCGCTGTCGGCGGGCGAACGCGCCGAGTCCCCCGGACGCTTGGCCGGCGAGGCCTGGCTCGCGAGGGAGTCCGATGCCGTCGTCGCCGTGAGCGCGGCCGAGGCCGACACGGTCGTGCTGCGACTCGGCGGACCGATCGATCGCGTGAGGGTCGTGTACCCCGGCGTGGACGGCGAGCTCTTCCACCCGCAGCCCGATCGCCCGGCCGGCACCGGCTACGTCGTCGTCGCCGCACGCCTGCAGCCGCTCAAGGGCCTCGACCTGGCGATCGAGGCCGTCGCCGCCGTGGCGGAGTCACTGCGGCCGCAGCTCGTCATCGCCGGCGACACGTCCTCCGACTTCGACGGGTACATCGACGAGCTCACGGTGCTCGCGGCCCGCAACGGTATCGAGAATGGCGTGCGTTTCGTCGGGCCCCAGTCCCGTGCCGACCTCGCGGCGCTGCTCCGGGGCGCACGGGCCGTGCGCGTTCCCTCCCACTCGGAGACCTACGGACTCGTCGCACTCGAGGCCGCGGCGAGCGGGGTGCCCTCGATCGTCGCGGCATCCGGTGGCCTGCGCGAGGCCGTCCACGACGGCCTTACCGGGGTCGTGCTCGACTCCCGCGACCCGGAGGCGTGGGCCGTGGCCATCGCTGAGGTGCTGGCCGACCCCTCACTCGCCGGTCGACTCGCCGACGGTGCACGGGAGCGTGCGCAGCACCTCAACTGGCCGCACTCCGCCGAGGCGTTGATCGCTGTCTACCGGGAGCTCGTCGGATCCGGTGCGGCTGGCAGGCAGCGTGACCTCGCGGTCGCCTGACCGGAACCGCACTGTGCCCCGATCACCACCGAACGGGGTATGGGCCATCCAGCGCACGCACAGGCGACCCGGTTCGATGAAACGAGAAATGTCCTCCTTTCAGTGGACAGATCGTTCAAGCTGCCTTAGTGTCAGATTTGGTCAACGACGACCTCTCGGATTACCGACCCAACCCCCGAATACCGGTCGATAACCCGGCCGGCCACCTCGCTTACCCCCCTTGAACGGGAGTGGCCGGCACCCTTCTTCTCCCTGCGCTCGCGCAGGACCGGCCCGACACACATACGCCGCACATCCGCCCGACGCATGCACGAAATGCTCCGCGCTTAGGATGCGGGAATGCAGCTCACCCCCGTCGAAGCGCGCGTGCTCGACAGCATCGACGAAACCGCCCTCGTTCAGAACCTCATCGACCTGATCCGAGTGCCGAGCATCACCGGAACAGATGCGGAATCCGAGTTGCAAAATGCGCAGGCCGGACAGCTGCGCGCCGCGGGTCTGTCGGTCGACGCCTGGAAATTCGACCTCGACGCGCTCCGTGCCGACACCCGCTTCCCGGGCACCGAGGCACCGCGCACCGAGGGCTACGGGGTCGTCGGCGTGACTGGCCCCGGGCGGCCGGCGCTCGTGCTCCAGGGCCACATCGATGTCGTGCCGACCGGCGACCTCGACCGCTGGCACGACGGCGACCCGTTCAGCGGACGCATCGAGGGCGGCGCGGTGCACGGCCGCGGAGCCTGCGACATGAAAGCCGGTGTCGCCGCGAACCTCGCTGTGCTGCGCGCCCTGCAGACCTCCGGGGTCCAGCTCGAGAGGCCGATCGCCGTCCACACGGTCGTCGGCGAGGAGGACGGCGGTCTCGGTGCCTTCGGCACGATGCTCCGCGGGCATACCGGCGACGCCGCTGTGCTGACCGAGCCAACGGGAGGACGGATCGTCACCGCGTGCGCCGGGGCACTCACCTTCGAACTCGCCGTGGCCGGGCGGGCCGCGCACGGCAGCACCCGCCTCGAGGGAGTCAGCGCCCTCGAGGCGTTCCTGCCGATCATGGCGGCGATCCAGTCGCTCGAGCTTCGGCGCAACGCCGACCCGCACCCGTTATTCTCCGACTATTCGCTGCCCTATCCGATCTCGATCGGCACCGTCCGGGCAGGCGACTGGGCGAGCAGCGTTCCCGACCTGCTCATTGCCGAGGGCCGGCTCGGGGTGCGGCTCGGCGAGGACCCGGCGGATGCGCGGCGCGAGTTCGAGATCGCGATCGCCGAGGCGAGTTCCGCCGATCCCTGGCTGAGCGACAACCCGGTCGCGGTGACCTGGCCGGGCGGACAGTTCGCGAGTGGGCGGATCGACGACGACCACACCTTCATCGACGAGGTGACGTCGGCGATCATGACCCTGAACGGCGGTGCGGTTCCGCCCCGGCGGGCGGCGCCGTACGGCAGCGACCTGCGCCTCTACTCCGACATCGGCGGCATTCCGAGCCTGCACTTCGGTCCCGGCGACGTGCGGTTCGCGCATGCCCCCCGCGAGCAAGTGCACATCGACGAACTCGTCGCGGTCACCCGCTCGCTCGCCTTGCTCGCGGTTCGGCGCAGCGGCGCACACTTCTAGCAAACGACGCGCGAACTAAGCGCAGCCGACTCTTCTACTATCAGTACGTGACAACCTCCGACGCGTTCGCCCTCGTGCTCGAGCTGATCACCTGGGTGGGGCTTCTGCCGGGGATCGTGCTGCTTGCCGCGGGCTATATCCGGCGCGCCTGGGCGAGTCGGTACCAGGAGACGTGGGGCGTCATCGTGCAGTCCCCCGCCGGCACCGACCACCTCTGGTTCCGCTGGATGGACCTGCAGCGGGAGCTGCAGTCGGCGCCCGTCTCGCTCGACGCGGACGAGGCCCTCGAACTCGGAGACGAGGTCAAGGTGTACTTCGATCCGCGCAACCCCGAGAACGGGCGCCTCGATCATCCCTCCGCCGACGGCCGGCTCATGCGCATTCTCGGCTGGCTTCTCGTCGGGGTGGGAGCCGCTGCGGCGATCATTCAGCTCGTCATACTGTTCTCGGAGTAGCGGACGGCAGCACGTCGGCGGCGTCGGGGGTGGTCTCGACCCTGGCGAGCGGGTCGACCCCGTGCGAGTCGACGCTCATCGTCGCCTCGTCGAACGGCTCGAGCCCGCCGAGCACGCGACCAAGCTGCAGGGTGTCGGTGCCCTTGGTCCAGTGCCCGATCAGAACGGTCGCGACGGCGTTCCCGGTGAAGTTGGTGAGCGCCCTGGCCTCAGACATGAACCTGTCGATTCCGACAATCAGCCCGACGCCGTCGACGAGGTCGGGGCGATGTGCCTGCAGCCCGCCAGCGAGCGTCGCGATTCCCGCACCGGAGACTCCGGCGGCGCCCTTCGACGCGATGATCATGAAGACGAGGAGCGAGATCTGCTCACCAAGGGCGAGCGGCGTTCCCATCGCCTCGGCGATGAACAACGACGCCATCGTGAGGTAGATCGCGGTGCCGTCGAGGTTGAACGAGTAGCCGGTCGGGACCGTGATGCCCACGACGGGCTTCGAGATTCCGAGGTGCTCCATCTTGGCGATGAGACGTGGCAGCGCCGCCTCGGACGACGACGTCGAGACGATGAGCAGGTATTCGCGGGCGAGGTACTTCATGAGCATGAAGATATTCACGCCCGTGACGACCTTGAGCAGCGTTCCGAGGATGAACACGATGAACAGCGCACAGGTGATGTAGAAGCCGATCATGAGCGTTGCGAGGCTGATCACGGCCTGGATGCCGGTCGAGCCGACGACGGCGGCGATCGCGCCGAACGCTCCGATCGGCGCCGTCCACATGATCATCGAGAGGATCTTGAAGACCAGCACTTGAAGGTGGCGCACCCCGGTGAGGACCGGCTGGCCCTTGGAGCCGAGTGCCTGCAGGGCGAAGCCCACCAGCAGCGCGACGAAGAGGGTCTGCAGGATGCTGCCGTCGGTCAGCGACGAGAACAGCGACACGGGAATGATGCCGAGGATGAACTCGCTGGTGCCCTTCGACTCCGTCACTCCGGCGTCGTAGGTCGTGCCCGAGATGTCGAGGCCGGCGCCGGGCTGGATGATGTTGCCGACGACGAGCCCGATCGCGAGCGCGAAGGTCGACATGATGATGAAGTACCCGAGCGCGAGGCCACCGACCTTGCCGACGGTCGCGGCCTTGGCGACCGAGCCGACACCCAGCACAATCGTGCAGAAGATGATTGGCGCGATCATCATCTTGATGAGTCCGATGAACGCCTTGCCGACGGGCTCGAGGGTCTTGGCAAACTCGGGGGCGGTGAGTCCGAGGATGATTCCCGCGATGACCGCGACGATGACAAAGATGTAGAGATAGTGCTGGCGGTCAATCCGCTTGAGCGTTCCGAATACGTTGGCCACTGGGCATCCTCACTGATCAGTTCGGCACTTCTTCGCTGCCGACACCATTGGTGGGTCAACGATGGGTCGTGTCAGCGACGGCGACCAGCTTGTGGTCATAATGTGCAGGGAGACAGCACCGACCGGGCTGTGCCGGCCGGGAGGACCCCATGACGATTCGGCCGCGCGACTGGAACATCGCCACACGGCTGTTCGTCGCGCAACTGCTCGGGATCCTCGCGTTCGCGACTGTCGCCCTCACGGTGCTCGTCGTCGACTCCCGCGTGCGCGAGGAAAGCGATGCGGCAGGGCGAGCGCTCGCGGTCGCGACGTCTATCGCGGACAACCCGTTCGTGGTCGAGTCCCTGACAACCCCCGATCCGACCGCCCTCCTGCAGCCCTATGCCGAACGCCTGCTCGCCGACACGGGCATGGACTTCATCACCATCATGCGGCCGGACCGCACCCGGCTCACCCACCCTGATCCGGACGAGATCGGGCGGCGGTTCCGCGGCACGATCGCCCCCGCCCTCGCGGGCGACTCCTTCACCGAGACCTTCCCCGGCACGCTCGGGCCATCGGTGCGCGCGGTCGTGCCGATCCTCGGCGAGAAGGAGGAGATCGTCGCCCTGGTCGCCGCCGGCATCACCGTCGGGGCGATCACCGACGCCATCAACGCCAGGCTGCCGCTCGTGATGGCGCTCGGAGTCCTCGCGGCCGTGATCGCCGCCGCGGGCTCGTGGGGGCTCAGCCGTTACCTCCGACGCGCGACCTGGGGCCGTGGGCAGGAGCAGATGCGGCGGATGTTCTCGTTCTACGAGTCCGTGCTGCACTCGGTGCGTGAGGGGCTCGTGCTCGTCGACACCGACGCGCGAATCGTGCTCTACAACGACCAGGCGGCAGAGATGCTCGGCCTGCCACGGCAACACGCCGACGACCAATCGATCGCGGTGGCTGGCCTGACGGTGCCTCCGTCACTTCGGGCGGTGCTCGCCAGCGGCGCCGCGGCGGTCGACGAGATCCACGTCACCGAGAGTCGGGTTCTCGTGGTCAACCAGGAACTGGCGCTGCCCTCCGGACGGTTCGCGCCGAGCGTCGCGGTCGGAACCGTGACGAGCCTGCGCGACCACACCGAGGTGACCCGGCTCACCGACGAACTCCGATCCACCCGGGTGCTCTCGGATGCGCTCCGCTCCCAGACCCACGAGTTCGCGAACCGGCTGCACACGATCGTCTCGCTCATCGAGCTGGGGCGAGCCACCGAGGCCCTCGACCTCGCGACCAGCGAGCTCGCGGTGAGCCAGAAGCTGACCGACGAGGTCATGGCCGCCGTCTCAGAACCGGTGCTCGCGGCCCTTCTGCTCGGCAAGTCGGCTCAGGCGAGCGAGCACGGCCTCGCCCTGTCGATCGACTGTGATCCCAACCTCGATACCGCCGGCATCCCCGCCCTCGACCTCGTCACAGTGCTCGGCAACCTCATCGACAACGCCTTCGACGCCGCAGCCGATGCCGCCGCCGGCCTGCCCGGCGGCGGCTGGGTCGAGGTGTACCTCGCGAATACCGACGACCCCGACGGGCCCACCCGGCTCGTCGTGCAGGTCTCCGATAGCGGACCGGGCCTCGACCCCGACCTGCTCGCTCGGGCGACCGGGCTCGGCGTCAGTACCAAGGCGCCCGGCCCGTTCGGCCGCGGGGTCGGCCTCGCCCTCGTGCTTCAGGCCGTGCGCCGAGCCGGCGGCACGATCCGCTCGAGCCAGGACGGCGGCTCGTCCATCGTCGTCGAGCTCCCTCTGGCGAGCCACGCCGCGGTGCCCTCGTGATCCGGGTGCTTGTCGTCGACGACGAACCGGTGACCGCCGACGCGCACGCGGCGTATGTGGCCAGGATCGATGGCTTCGAACTCGCCGGAATCGCGCACACCGGCAGCGACGCGCTGCGCCACATCACAGACTCGGTGCGGCCCGGCGGCACGCCGATCACACTCGTGCTGCTCGACATGCACCTGCCCGACCGCAACGGGCTCGACGTGTGCCGCAGCATCCGCGCGGCCCGGCTGCCCATCGACGTCATCGCGATCACGGCCGAACGCGACCTGCCGCTGGTGCGTGAGGCCCTCTCCGTCGGCGTGGTGCAATACCTGATCAAGCCGTTCGGGTTTCCCGCGTTCGCGGAGAAGCTGGCGAGCTTCGCCGCGTACCACGCCCGCCTCGCGAGCCAGGGGCCGCCGACGACGCAGGCCGAGGTGGACTCCGCCCTGTCCGCACTGCGCCGCTCGGGGAGCACCCCGCTCCCGAAGGGACTCGCGCCCGACACCCTTGCCGCGATCACCGCGCGGCTGTCGCTCGAGCCCCGGGCATTCTCCGCCACCGAGCTGAGCGAGCAGAACGGGCTCTCCCGCGTCACCGCCCGCCGATACCTCGAACACCTTGCCGACATCGGCCAGGTGCAGCGAAGCTCGCGGCACGGCGGCGCGGGTCGGCCGGAGATCGAATACCGGTGGATACGCTGACCCCACGAGCATCCCAACGTTTTCGGTCGCTCGTTCGTCTAAGTAGGTACCGGGACAATCGAGGCCGAGGAGGCGCGATGGCAGCGCAGTGGGAAAGCGTCGTGACCACTCTCGTGCGCCAGCGTGGCCAGTCCCTCACCCGCTACGCCTGGCTGCTTTCCGGCAGCGCGGATGATGCCGCCGATCTCGTGCAGGACGCCCTCGTCAAGACCTTCGGGCGGCTCAGCAACGGGTTCACCGTGACCAGTGCCGAGGCGTACGTTCGCCGCGCGATCCTCACCGGCTTTCTCGATGGCGGGCGGCGCCGCACGAGGTGGCGCAGGATCGCGCACCTCGAGCTCGCTCCGGACGCGATCGACTCCCCGGCCCCCGCATCCGAGGCCCGTATCGACCTGCAGGCCCAACTGGCGCGCCTCACGCCGCGGGAGCGCGCGTGCCTGGTGCTGCGCTATTACGAAGACCTCAAGGTCGACGACATCGCGCTCGAACTGGGCATCAGCTCCGGTGCGGTGAAGCGCTACCTGAGCGACGGGCTGGCGAGAATGGCCGTCGCCCTCACCCCCGAACCGCACCCGCCCGAGACTCAACCAACCCCAGGAGGTATCAATGCCCACCGAAGCTGAACTGCGCGCCTGGCTGCGCGAGGGCGACCTGGGGGCCTCTGCGCGGGAAGCGGATGCCGGCAGCGTGATCCGCCGTAGCCGCCGGCGCCGGCTCCCCCGCCAGCTCGCTGCCGGTGGCACACTGACGCTCGCCATTGCCGGGATCGGGGTCGCGGGCGTCACTGGGCTGCGCTCGATGCCGATGGGCGCGAGCGTGAGCGATGCGACCGCGGAGAGCGCGCCGGAGGCCTTCTCTGGCGAGGATGCGGGCGATTCGACTGATGGCGGGGCCGCCAATGCGGCCCGGGCCTCCAGGCTGAACCCGTGCGGCGGCAGCATCGCCGACATCGCCCCGAGCGCCGGCCTCGTGCTCGAGACCCGGTTCGTCCCCTCCGCGCCCGCTGACGGGCAGAGCGTCGACGGCACCGTGACGCTCACCAATACCGGCACGGAGCGCATCACCGGCACGACCGCCGCGACACCGGCGATCACGCTCTCGCAGGACGGTGAAGTGCTGTGGCACAGCAACGGCCCGATGATCATGATGGTCGTGGAGGTCGACCTGGCGCCCGGCGAATCCCTCGAGTACCCGGCGTCGTTCACTGCCGTGCAATGTGGCGAGCAGGACGAGTTGACCGAATCGTTCCGGGACGACCTCCCCGCCCTCGATGAGGGGAGCTACGAGATCTCCGCCGCAATTGACTTCCTCGCGGCCGACGGAAGCCCCCTGCCCACCATCACCGGGCCGCTCGCCCCCATCACGCTCGGCTAGAGCGTCGGGGGTTTGCCTCCTAACGCACCCGCAACCCCTCGCGGAACGGACAGTTCTGCTGGATAGAATCCGACTGGGCCGTGTCGACGGTTCGTCGTTTTCTAGTGAGGGAGTCCGTGAGTCTCATGCAGCGGAACCGCACGCGCCTGACGCAGGCGCTGTGCGCCGCGGCGCTCGCCCTCGCCGCGGTCCTCGTTCCGACACAGACCGCGTATGCCGAGCAGCCCGTCGATCTCGGCAGCACCCAGATCGTCGACACCGTCGGGGCCCTCAACGGCCAGCAGGCGCAGGTGGAGTCGGCGCTCAACCGGCTCTACAACGAGACCGGGGCGCAGCTGTTCGTGGTCTACGTCGCAAGCTTCGACGGCATCGCCGCGGACGAGAGCTGGGCGACGGCGACGGCCGAGCAGAACGGGCTCGGCACCGACGATGTGCTGCTCGCGGTCGCGACCGAGGATCGCATCTACGACATCTTCTATCCGGCTGACTTCCAGCTGGACGCGGAAAGCACACGCGACGTCGAGAACGGTTTTCTGCCCCTGCTCAGCGACGAGAACTGGGCGGGCGCTGCCGTTGCCGCCGCCGACGGCTACCGCGAGGCCATCCGGGGCCCCGGATTCCCGTGGGCCTTCGTACTCGGGGTGCTCGTCGTCGGTGCGATCGTGATCGGGATCGTCGTGTTCATCGGGCGGCGGCGCGCCTCGGCCAGACGCGAGGCCGAACTCGTCGACCTCACCAAGCTCGAACAGCGGGCAAGCGGTGCCCTCATCCAGCTCGACGACTCCCTGACGACGAGCGAGCAGGAGCTCGGGTTCGCCGTCGCACAGTTCGGCACCGAGGCATCCGCCCCCTTCGTCAACGCGCTCGAGGGCGCCCGCGCCAAGGTCGCCGAGGCGTTCCGGATCAAGCAGACCCTCGACGACGGCATGCCGGAGACCGACGACCAGAAGCGCGCCGGGCTCCTCCGGATTCTCGAGCTCTGCGAGCAGTCCGACGACGAGCTCGACCGGCAGGCCGACGCGTTCGACGAACTGCGGGCGCTTGAGCAGGCCGCACCGCAGGCCCTGGTGCAGGTGAGGGCGGATGCAGAGGGAGTCACGGCCCGTCTGGCAGCGGCGACCGAGGCGCTGCAGCTTCTCGCGCGGGGCTACTCCTCCGCCGCGGTCGCGACAGTCAAGGACAACACGAATCAGGCCGAGAAGTTGCTCGCGTTCGCGGGGCGCACCGCATCGCAGGCGGAGGGCGCGATCGCCGCGGGCAAGTCCGGTGCCGCGGCCGTGCAACTGCGCACTGCCCAGGCGAGCGTCGCCCAGTCCGGCCAGCTGCTCGACGCTATCGATTCTCTCGGCGCACGGCTGGCCGAGGCGACACGGTCTCTCGACGCCGTCGTCGCCGACACGAAGCAGGATCTCGCCGCTGCGACGGCGCTCCACGCCGAGGCGAGCTCGGCGGAGCTCTCCGCTGGCATCGCCGGCGCCGAGGCGTCGCTCGCGGCCGCGGAGAGCCCGTCGACCCTCGGCGACCCGGTCGCGCGGCTCGAGCGCCTCACCGCCGCGAACCAGGAACTCGAGGGGGCCTTCGGCCGCACGCGGGACGCCCAAGCCCGCATCCAGCACGCTCGGGTCGCCCTCGACGGCACGCTCGCCACCGCGCGGGGGCAAATCGTCGCCGCGAACGACTTCATCACCACACGCCGCGGCGGCGTCGGAGAGACGGCCCGCACGAGGCTCGCCGAGGCGAACAGGCACCTGAACCAGGCCGTCTCGCTCGCGGTCGACGACCCGGTGGCCGCGCTCGCCGAGGCGCAGCAGGCCAATTCGCTCGCGGGCGCGGCCATCTCCTCCGCCCAGAGCGACCTGAGTCGCTACCAGCCCTCTAGCCCGTCCCGTGGCACGTTCACCGGCGCGGGGATCGGCGAGGCGGTGATCGGCGGCATTATCGGCGGGCTCATCGGGGGACGCGGCGGCGGCTTCGGGGGCGTCAGCGGCGGACGTTCACGCTCGGGCGGCTTCGGCGGACTGGGCGGCTTCGGCGGAAGCTCCCGCTCCAGCGGCGGTTCCCTCGGCCGGTCAATCGGCCGTTCGGTCGGCCGCAGCAGCCGCGGGCGCTTCTAGCCCAGCGCTTCACGTTTCCACACACCACTCACCACAACGAAAGGACGCAACAATGGTCAAGCAGTCAATCTTCGGACGCATCGCGCAACTCGCCAAGGCGAACATCAACGCCATCCTCGACCAGGCGGAAGACCCGGGCATGATGCTCGACCAGATGGTGCGCGACTACACCAACAGCATCGCCGAGGCCGAGAGCGCCATCGCGCAGACGATCGGCAACCTGCGCCTTCTCGAGCAGGACTACGCCGAAGACGTGCGTAACGCCGCCGACTGGGGCAACAAGGCCCTCGCCGCGAGCCGCAAGGCCGACGAACTGCGGGCAGGGGGAAACACCGCCGACGCCGACAAGTTCGACAACCTCGCGAAGGTCGCGCTCGGCCGGCAGCTGTCCGCCGAGCGTGAGGCACGCACCGAAGGGCCGAACATCCAGTCGCAGACCGCCGTGGTCGACCAGCTCAAGTCCGGTCTCGACGCCATGCGGGGCAAGCTCGCCCAGCTCTCCTCCAAGCGCGACGAGCTCATCGCGCGCTCGAAGACGGTCGACGCGCAGCGCCAGGTGCAGGATGCTGTCAAGTCGATCGACCTGCTTGACCCGACGAGCGAGCTCAGCCGGTTCGAAGACAAGATCCGCCGCGAGGAGGCGAAGGTGCTCGGCCAGCAGGAGCTCGCCGCCTCAAGCCTCGACGCGCAGTTCGAGGCGCTCGAGGCATCCGACGAGCAGATCGAACTCGACGCTCGACTCGCCGCGCTCAAGGCAGGCAGCCCGGCACCGCGCTCGATCACGGAGTAGGCCATCGTGACCGGAGCCCCGCGCATCGTCGGTGTCGACGTTGCGCGGGGCCTCGCGATTCTCGGTATGTTCGTCGCGCACGCGGTTCCCCGCGCAGCCGACACGGAGTTGCTTGTCGACGGGCGATCCTCAATCCTCTTCGCGACCCTCGCGGGGGTCTCCCTCGGCATCATGACCGGGGCAGAGCGGCCGATCGACCGGGACCGGCGCATCGACCGCTCCCTGAGTATCGTGCTGAGGGCGCTCATCCTGTTCCTGCTCGGGCTCGTGCTCCTCACCCTCGACAGCGGCATCGCGATCATCCTCGACTACTACGGGATCATGTTCCTCCTGCTGGTGCCGCTGCTGTTCCTGCCCCGATGGTCGCTCGCCGCGCTGGGGCTCGTGATCGCCTTCGTCGCCCCCCGGCTCGCGATTGCCGCGGAGGCGGCGGATGCCGGACCCGTCGCGGCCGTGCTCGCCGACTACCTGCTGACCGGCTACTATCCCGCGCTGGTCTGGCTGCCGTACCTGATCGCCGGGCTCATCGCTGCCCGGTCGGACCTGCGCAACCCGAGAACGCAGGGCGCGATGGTCGCCGGCGGCACCGTTCTCGCGGTGCTCGGCTACGGGGCGGCCCTGGTACTGCCCGGCGTGACCGCCGAGGCCCACTCGGACTCCACGGCGGAGGTGTTCGGGTCAGGAGGCGTCGCGGTCGCGGTGATCGGGATGCTGCTGTGGTTGACGGCCGGCGATCGCACGATCGCCCGGGGGGCGCGAACAATGCTCTGGCCGATCGCGGCAGCCGGATCGATGGCCCTCACCCTGTACACGATGCAGATCGTCACCCTCGCGGTGTTCACCGTGCTGAGCGACGACAGCGGTGGGGGGATCGCCTACCCGGGCTGGCCGCTGTTGATCGGCTTGATCGTCGGCTCGCTGTTCTTCGCGAGCGCCTGGCGCACCATATATGGGGTCGGCCCACTGGAGCGGCTCATGACGCGGCTCTCGCAGCCGCGCCGGTCTCGCGTTCCCGCATGATCGTCCCAGGATCAGTGCACGTGGGGAAGAAACCGAGCCCGCCAACGTTGCACTCCCCATGACAACTCTCGGCATTATCGGTGCAGGCAACATTGGCAGCCAACTGGCCCGCAAGGCGGTACAGAACGGCTTCGACGTCGTGATCAGCAACTCCCGCGGCCCGCACACGCTCGCCGAGCTCATCACGGAGCTCGGCCCGCAGGCGACGGCAGGAACGACCCTCGAGACCGCCGAGGCTGGCGATATCGTCGTCGTGACGATCCCGCTGCGCAACATCGGCCAGATACCCACGGCTCCGCTCGCGGGCAAGGTCGTGATCGACACCAACAACTACTACCCCCAGCGCGACGGCAACATTGAACTTCTCGACACGGAATCGGCGACCGTCTCCGGGCTGCTCCAGGGCCACCTTGCCGACAGCCTCGTGGTGAAGGGCTTCAACCATATCCCGGCGCCGGAGATCAGCACCGATGGAACAGCGCCCGGCTCACCCGGACGGCGCGCCCTCGCGATCGCGGGCGACGACGACCAGGCGAAGGCATTTCTCGTCGACCTGTACGATCGCTTCGGGTTTGACGCCGTCGACGTCGGCACGCTCGACGACAGCTGGAGAATCGAGCGGGATCAGCCTGGGTACGGCCCACGTCAGAACGCCGACCAACTCCGTGCGGCGGTCGCTGGCGCGGTTCGCGACAAGAACAGCCGCTAACCAAAAAAGTGGGGCGGCGACGGGCCTGGTGCGTGGCACACTTGCACTGTGACCGCCTCTTTCGTCGTAGTCCCCCAATGGCAAGGATCGGGTTCGTCGCGCGCGATGCGCCTGATCGACGGTGCGACCGCGATCGGCGGCGACTTGCCCTCGTCGTGGACGACGACCGTGGAGGTGCCCGCCGGCGCCGGCTCAAGCCACGACAGCGGCGTCGACCGGCTGAGTTCGATCGAGCGGGTGCGCGACGGGATGCGGGTGGCGCTCGGCACCTCGACCGGCCCCACGATCACGATCGGTGGGGACTGCGGCGTCGAACTCGCCGCGATCGAGCACGCGAACATCCCGGGAGACGTCGCGGTCGTGTGGCTCGACGCGCACCCTGACCTCAACACCCCGGCCTCCTCCCCGTCCCGTGCCTTCCACGGCATGGTGCTGCGCACCCTGCTGGGCGACGGACCAGCGCAGCTGGTGCCCGCCTCGCCACTCCTGGCGTCCCGGGTCGTGCTCGCCGGAACCCGGGCCCTCGACGATTCCGAGAGCGACTTCATCGACGCATCCGGAATCACGATGCTCGGGCCGAACGAGATCACCCCGGAGAACCTCGTGGAAGCCCTCCTCGCCACCGCGGCGACCTCCGTGTACCTGCACATCGACCTCGACGTTCTCGACCCGTCGGAGTTCACGAGCCTCGGCTATCCGGAACCCTTCGGCCTGACCCTCGCGCAGTTGCTCGACCTCATCACCGCCGCCCGCCGGGCTCTCCCGCTGGCCGGAGCCGGAATCACCGAGTTCGCCCCATCCACGGCCTCCGCGACGAGCGATGAGCTTCCCGTGATTCTGCGAGTCATCGGCGCACTCACCAAGAAGCTCTGAGTCGCCGTAGGCTTTGGCCATGGACTCGTCCACCAACTCCCCCCGCGTCACCGTCGAGCGCGACGGCCACGTGCTGCTCATCGGCCTCAACCGGCCGGAAAAGCGCAATGCCGCCGACTTCCGGATGATCACCGAGCTCGCGGCCGCCTACGGCGAACTCGAGAGCGATCCCGAGCTTCGCGCCGGGTTCGTGTTCGCGCACGGGGAGCACTTCACGGCGGGCCTCGACCTCGCCGACATCGGCCCCCGGATCGGCCCCGACGGGCTCGACCTCGTACCAGGCGGCGGCATCAACCCGTGGCAGGTCGGCGGCACCCACCTCTCCAAACCCGTCGTGATGGCGGTGCAGGGCACCTGCCTGACCCTCGGCATCGAACTGATCCTCGCCAGCGACATCACCGTTGCCGCCGATTCGACGACGTTCGGCCAGATCGAGGTGTCGCGCGGCATCCTCCCGTTCGGCGGCGCGACGATCCGCCTGCCCCGCGCCGTTGGCTGGGGCAACGCGATGCGCTGGATCCTCACCGGCGACCAGTTCGACGCCGCCGAGGCACACCGCATCGGCCTCGTGCAGGAAGTTGTGCCGCATGGCAGCCAGTACGCGCGCGGCCTCGAGCTGGCCCGGCGAGTCGCTTCGCAGGCACCGCTCGCCGTGCAGGCGGCACTCGCCAGCGCCCGGCTCGCGGTGCGCGAGGGCGACGCGGCGGCCGAGGCTGGCCTGCAGCCCGCACTCGTTGAGCTCGCGACGAGCGAAGACTCGCGCATCGGCATGGAAGCATTCCTGAGTCGCCGGCCCGCCGAATTCGTGGGCAGGTAGCCCGATGGCACGCGACCTCGAGGCACAGCGGGCGATGAACTCCGAGCAGCTCGCCCAGCGGGTCAAGATGGGCGACCATCTCGACATCGCCCGGGAGATTGAGCATTTCGCGCTGTTCACCGGCCGCAAGGAGGCGGATACGGCGCGGGCGCAGCTCACTGCCGAGGGGTTCGCGACGACCCTCAAGCGCCGCGGCTGGTCGAAGTTCGAGCTTCGCGCCACGCAGAGCGCCACGATCGAGGCCAACGAGGTCGACGACATGGTCTGCCGGGTGTTCAAGGTCGTCGAGCGCAACCACGGCAGCTATGACGGGTGGGGCGGACCTCTCGCATACCCCCCGGCCTCGGGAGGAACCTCGTGACCCGCACCAACTGGGACGTCATCGTCATCGGAGCCGGGGCGGCGGGCGAGAACGCCGCCGACCGCGCCGCGCAGGGTGGGCTCAGCACAGTAATCATCGAGAGCGAACTCGTCGGCGGGGAGTGCTCGTACTGGGCCTGCATGCCCTCGAAGGCCCTGATCCGCAGTGGGCTCGCTCTTCGCGCGGCGACGAGCGTCGGCGGGGCGCGGGAGGCCGTCACCGGCGGACTCGATGTGGCCGCGGTGTTCGCTCGCCGCGACACGTTCACGAGCAACTGGAAAGACGACGGCCAGGTGAGCTGGCTCGAGTCGGCGGGAATCGACCTGCTCCGGGGTCGCGGCAGGCTCTCCGGCGAGAAGTCCGTTCGGGTGACAGCTGCCGACGGAACCATCCTCGAGATCACCGCGAATCACGCGGTCGTTGTGAGCACCGGATCCGCCGCCCTCCTGCCCAACGTGCCCGGCCTCGTCGAGGCCCGGCCGTGGACGAGCCGGGAGGCGACGAGCGCAAAATCCGCACCGGAGTCCCTCCTGATCATCGGCGGCGGCGTCGTGGGCACCGAGATGGCCACGGCCTATGCGAGTTTCGGCACGAGAGTGACCCTCGTGACGCGGAGCGGCCTGCTCGGCGCACTCGAGCCGTTCGCCGGGGAACTCGTCGCCACCGGCCTCGCGGCGCTCGGCGTGACGATTCTCTCGGGGGTGTCTCCCACGCGGGCCCGCCGCTCCAGCGACGACGACGTCGTTCTCGAACTTGACGACGGCAGCGAGGTCTCCGCGAGCGAACTGCTCGTCGCCACCGGCCGCACTCCCGTCACCGCCGACATCGGCCTGGACTCCATCGGCCTCACCCCCGGCGAGTGGATCGAGGTCGACGACACCATGCGTGCCCCGGGCTTCGACTGGCTGTACGCCGTCGGCGACGTCACCCATCGCGCCCTGCTCACCCATCAGGGCAAGTACCAGGCCAGGGCCGCCGGCGACGTCATCGCCGCTCGCGCGACCGGCGCCCCGGTGCGCGACGAGGCGTGGGGCGCCCACGTCGCCACGGCGGATCACGCTGCCGTGCCGCAGGTCACCTTCTCCGACCCTGAGGTCGCCTCCGTCGGACTCACGGCCGCGGCAGCCGAGAACGCCGGGCACCGCATCCGCGTCGTCGACTACGAGCTCGGCCACATCGCCGGCGCGAGCCTGCACGCCGACCACTACCGTGGACGCGCCCGCATCGTCGTCGACGAGTCGCGGCGCGTGCTGCTCGGCGTCACGTTCGTCGGGCCGGATGTCGCCGAGCTGCTTCACGCCGCCACCATTGCGGTCGTCGGCGAGGTGCCGATCGACCGCCTCTGGCACGCGGTCCCGGCCTACCCGACGATGGGCGAGATCTGGCTCCGGCTGCTCGAGGCGTACGGCCGGCCCAGCGCCTGACGGGCCGGCGGCCCGACTCGCCGCCGCGCGGACTCCGCCCGCCACCGGCACGACCCGCCTGCCAGACCGCGCTGCGACCCCGGGCACTGCGCCGAGTAGGCGCCGGAATTAGCCGAGGCTTGCGTAGACGCCGAGCATTGCCGTGGCGGTAGCCGCCCACGTATACCCCTCGGCATGGTGCCGTGCAGACACCGACATGCGGTCGCCTGCGCGCCGCTCGTCGAGCAGTGCCGTGACAGCCTCGGCCCACGCGCGCGGGTCCCGCGTGTCGATGAGCAGGCCCGACTCGCCCTCCGCAACGGATTCGACGAGCCCGGTGTTGCGGGAACCGACGATCGGTGTGCCACTCGCGGCCGACTCGAGGGCGACCAGCCCGAACGTCTCGCTGTACGAGGGCAGAATGGTGACGGATGCCGCGGCGAACAGGTCGGCGAGCCGTTCCCGCGAGAGTACCCCCGCAAACCTCACGTCGTCACCGACTCCGAGCTGCACGCTCAGCTCCCGCAGCGACGCGAGGTAGCCGGCGTCGCCCGGGGTGGACTCCCCCGCGATGACGAGAACGGGGGCCCAGCCGCGCAGCGCGTGCAGTTCGGCAAGGGCGCGGATGGCGAGTGCCTGATCCTTGAGCGGCTGCACGCGACCGGCAACAGCGATGATCGGCCGTCCGCTGCCGATGCCGAGTTCGCGCCGCACCGACTCGCTCGCGGCCGGCGCCCTGTCGGCGCGGAACAGTCCGAGGTCGACGCCGGGGGGAACCACCCACACCCGCTCCGGCGGGGCTCCCACTTCGTCGATCAGCGCGCTGGCCTCCGAGGCCGACCCGGCCAGGAGGGCGTTCGCCTGGGTGGCGAGAAACATCTCACTGCGCAGCCGCGCTTCCGACTCGGGCTCCTGGCCCGGCGCAACGGTGCGGTTCTTCATCGCCGCGACCGTGTGGAAGCTCTGCACGAACGGGACGCCGAGCTCGATCGCCACCGGCAGGGTGGCTAGTCCGCTCAGCCAATAGTGCGCGTGGATCAGGTCGTAGCCGCCGCCGGCGCGGCCGAGTTGCGCGACCGACTCTCCGAACTCATCAGCGACGACCGAGAGTGCGGCCTTGTCGATCGGCCCCTGGCCGCCCGCGCGCAGCTCGTGCAGTTGCACGCCGTCCGAGATCTCGCGCACGACCGGCTCGCCCTCCGCCCGGGTGAGGAGGTGCACCTCCACCCCGCGGGCGGCGAACTCCGCGGCGACCGAGAGCAGGAGCACGTTCATCCCGCCCGAGTCGCGGGTCCCGGCATCCGCGATGGGCGAGGTGTGCATCGAGACCATCGCGACGCGCGCTCCGGTGCTCCTCATTCCCCCACTGTATTGCCGGGCGCGCGGATCACGCTGAGCGGATCGTGCTACGAATGGGGCATGACGCGCGCGAGCAGGCCCACCGTCCTCCAACGCGTCGCACTGTCTGTCGTCGCCGCGGCATCCGCTCGGCCGGTGATCGTCCGCCTGGCGCGGAACCGCCGCGTCGCGCGTGCCGGTTATCTCGCGGCGACCGCAATCGGACTCGTGTGGGGTGGCGTCCTGAGCGTGGGCCGCCTCGAGGAGAGCGGCGGCGTGATCGTCGCTCGCGGATGCCCGCGCTGGGCGTTCGGCCGTGGCGGCACTACGATCGGCGGCGTCTTCCTCACCCGCGACACCGTCTCCTCTGCCGTTCTCCAGCACGAGGCGGTGCACCGCGACCAGTGGCGCCGCTACGGGCTCGCCCTGGTTCCGCTCTACCTCGCCGCCGGGCCAATCGCTTCCGACAACCGCTTCGAAGTAGAGGCGGGACTTGAGAGGGGTGGCTATCGGTGACGAGCATCGATCGTTCGATGACGGGCACGACCGTCGTGATCACGGGCGCAAGCTCCGGCATCGGCAGGCAGGCGGCGATCGAGCTTGCCGGGCGGGGCGCCCGGGTCGCCGTGGTCGGGCGCCACCGCGCACGGGCGGAGGCGGTCGCGGACGAGGTCGGCGGGGTCGCGTTCATCGCGGACTTCGACCGGCTCGACGACGTGCGCACCCTTGCCGATGACCTGCTGTTCGCGTGCGACCGCATCGACGTGCTCGCGAACAACGCCGGAGGCCTCGTTCCGACCCGCGCGCTCACCGTCGATGGACACGAGCGCACCTTCCAGTCGAACCACCTCGCACCGTTCCTGCTTACGCAGCTGCTGCTGCCGAGGCTCATTGAGTCGGGCGCCCGCGTGATTTCCACTGCGAGCGTCGCGAACCGCTGGGCGCGGCTACGGCTCGACGACCTCGACTGGGCCGCGCGGCCGTGGCTCGGCGGCTGGGGGGCGTACGGCACGAGCAAGCTCGAGACCATCCTGTTCACGGAGGAGCTCGCGCGGCGCACCGCCGGCACCGGCGTCAGCGCCTACTCGTTCCATCCCGGCTTCGTCGCCACGAGCTTCGGACACGGATCCCCCGTGATGGCGCTCATCGCCCTCGCGAGCGGTGGACGGTACGGAATCTCGGTCGAAGCCGGAGCCGTGCCGCTGATCGAGCTCGCGTCCACGCCCGACCCCGGATTCCCCAGCGGCACCTACTTCGACACCCTCACCGGCAACGGCCGCAGGCACCGGCTCTCGGGCGACGCCGACCTGGCCGCTGCACTCTGGCAGCGCAGCGCCGAGCTCGTCGGCTCCGTGACGGCCAGCTGAGCGAGGCACCGGTCGCCCTGCGACCGTGGCGGGTAGTGGGCGGGTATCGGGAATTATCACCACCCCCGCTTTGTATACTTAAGTATGGAATTCGGAATCTACAGCTTCGGCGACATCGACCTCGACCCCGCCACGAGCCAGGGCGTCGGAGCCGAGCAGCAGCTCGCCAACACGATCGAACGCGTCAAACTCGCCGATCGCGCGGACCTGGACTACTTCGGGCTCGGCGAGCACCACCGCCCCGACTACGCGATCTCGGCGCCCGCGACCGTGCTCGCGGCCGCGGCCGCCGTCACCGAGCGCATCCGCATCGGCAGCGCCGTCACGGTGCTCAGCACCGAGGACCCCGTGCGGGTCTTCCAGCAGTTCGCGACGATCGACCTGCTCTCCCACGGCCGCGCCGAGCTCGTCGCCGGACGCGGATCCTTCATTGAGTCCTTCCCCCTGTTCGGCGCGAACCTCGCCGACTACGACGCCCTCTACGCCGAGAAGCTCGAGCTGCTCCTCGCCCTCAATGAGAGCGAGCGAATCACCTGGCAGGGCCAGTTCCGGCCGGCGCTCGACGACGCGCTCATCCTCCCCCGCCCCGTGGGCACGCCCGGGAACCCCGGAAAGCTCGATATCTGGATCGCGACCGGCGGCAACCCCCAGTCCTCGGCCCGCGCCGGAATGCTCGGACTGCCCGTGAGCTACGCGATCATCGGCGGCTACCCCGAGCGCTTTGCTCCGCTCTTCGACCTCTACCGCCGGGCGGCAACGCAGTCCGGCCACGACGCCTCCACTCTCAAGACGGCGATCGCCGGACCAGGGTTCATCGGCACGGGGTCGAAGGCAGCGAAGGACGCCTTCTTCCCCTACTGGGCCACCTCGATGACCCGAATCTCGAAGGAGCGCGGCTTCCCCACCCCGACCCGGGAGGGCTACGACGAGATGACGGGCCCGCGCGGCGCGATCTTCGGTGGAAGCCCGAACGAGGTCGCCGACAAGATCATCGCCACCCACGGCCACCTCGGCAACGACCGGGTCGGACTGCAGATGGACTGGTCCGGAGTTCCCCAGCCGCTCATGATGAAGTCCATCGAGCTGTTCGCGACCGAGGTGGCCCCGCAGGTCAACAAGGAACTCGGCGCGCGGAAGCACCCCGTACCAATCGGGTAGGCCGCGAGGTACTCTCGACGCGGAGGGGACGGGGCCCGCCCTCCCCTTCGCGGGAGCGAATGCCATGAGAGTTCACCACGTGACCGTCGCCGTAGCGGCATTCCTGCTGCTGGCCGGATGCGCCGCGGAGCCGGATGGGGGCGCGCCGAGCGCATCCCCGTCGCCCCGCCCGAGCGCGACGTCCAGCGTGACCCCCTCACCAGACCCCTCCCCGAGCACCACTCCCACGCCGACCTCCGAGCCCGAACCCGCGCCCCCGGCCAGGACGACATCGACCTGCCAGTCGCTGCTCGACGGCGAGACCTCACAGCGGTTCGCCGACAGTGCCGCGGACGGCTGGGCGCTCATCCCCGACTTCGGCCAGCGGATGATCGACCAGGCCAACCCGATCGGGCTGTTCGTGCAGTACAACGGGGTTGCCTGCCAATGGGGATACCCGTCGTCGGGCGACGCATTCTCCTACGGCCACTCCGCGATCTCCATCGCCGACGCGCAGGCAGTGAAGTCCCGGCTCACCGCCGATGGATACTCCTCGCGGTCTGCGCTCGGCGGCGAGCTGTACTGCCTGCCGCCGGAGCAGTCGGTGATGGGTGAGCAGAGCTGCTTCCTCTTCGTCGGCGGCGAGTGGTTCTACTCGAACGTCGAGAGCGAGCTCGAGATGATCGTCGCGCAGGCGGGCTGAGTCACCACTGCGGCGGATGTCGGCGGTGCCAGCCCAGCCTCGTGAACGGTGTGTACTGCACCTGCTGGGCGAAGTTGCGCTCGGGATCCTCGCTGTCGTACCAGCCGACCGGGCGGGGCGTGAGGGCGAGCGCCGGCGTGAGCACGGCATCCACCCCGGCGAACTGGCGGATGATCGACCGCTCGCACGCCGCGAGCTGCGCGAGCGACTCGGCGAGCTGCCGCGCGGACAGCTCCCGGCCGCGCTCGACGAGCCAGCGGGTGAGCGGCTCGAGCAGCTCGAGCTCGGCCCCCTCGGCCGGGATCCCGGAGGCGCTCGAAGGCGGCGAAGGACGCCTTCTTCCCGTACTGGGCCACCTCGATGACCCGAATCTCGAAGGAGCGGGGCTTCCCCACCCCGACCCGGGAGGGCTACGACGAGATGACGGGCCCGCGCGGCGCGATCTTCGGCGGTAGCCCGAACGAGGTCGCCGACAAGATCATCGCCACCCACGGCCACCTCGGCAACGACCGGGTCGGGCTGCAGATGGACTGGTCCGGGGTTCCCCAGCACCTCATGATGGAGTCGAGCGAACTGTTCGCGACCGAGGTCGCGCCGCAGGTGAACAAGGAACTCGGCGAGCTGACGCGAGGCGTCCCCGTCGGCTGAAATGAGCGGTACTCTCGACACGGAGGGGGACGGCGCCCGCCCTTCCGCGCGTGAGGGGAACGCCATGAGAGTGCATCACCTGAGTGTGGCTGTGCTGGCCTGTGTGCTGCTCGCCGGATGCGCCGCGGAGCCGGATGCCGGCGGGCCGAGCGCGTCGCCGTCCCCACGGCCGAGCGCAAGCGCCTCGCCATCACCAGAACCCACGGGCAGCGCCGCCCCGGCGCCGTCCGCCGAGCCCGGCCCCACGCCCACGCCGCCGCCGGCCACGACGACCTCGACCTGCCGGTCACTTCTCGACGCCGAGACCACCCAGCGCTTTGCGGACAGCGCGGCGGACGGCTGGGCGTTCATTCCCGACTTCGGCCAGCGGATGATCGACGAGGGAAATCCGATCGGGCTCTTCGTCCAATACGGCGGGGTCGCCTGCCAGTGGGGGTTTCCGTCGTCGAGCACCGCGTTCACCTATGGCCACTCGGCGATCTCCGGCGCCGACGCGCAGGCGGTGAAGTCCCGCCTGACCGCCGACGGGTACTCCGCTCGGTCCGCGCTCGGCGGCGAGCTCTACTGCCAGCCTCCGGAGCTGACGGACATTGTCTGGCCGGGCTGCTTCCTCTTCGTCGGCACCGAGTGGTTCCACTCGAGCGTCGAGAGCGAGCTCGAGATGATCGTCAGCCAGGCCCGCGCCGGCTGAGTGGTCATCTCGCCGGGCGGTGACTCGTCTCAGTCAGCGCCGGGTCACCACTGCGGCGGATGTCGGCGGTGCCAGCCCAGCCGGCGCTCGAGCTGCGCCCCGACCGACAGCAGCACATGCTCGCCGCCCGGACGGCCGATGAGCTGGACCCCCATCGGGATGCCCCCAGCGACCTCGTAGACGGGAAGCGTGATCGCGGGCAGCCCGGTGACGTTCGCGAAGCTCGTGAACGGTGTGTACTGCACCTGCTGGGCGAAGTTGCGCTCGGGATCCTCGCTGTCGTACCAGCCGACCGGGCGGGGCGTGAGGGCGAGCGCCGGCGTGAGCACGGCATCCACCCCGGCGAACTGGCGGATGACCGACCGCTCGTACGCCGCGAGCTGCGCGAGCGACTCGGCGAGCTGCCGCGCGGACAGCTCCCGGCCGCGCTCGACGAGCCAGCGGGTGAGCGGCTCGAGCAGCTCGAGCTCGGCCCCCTCGGCCGGGATCCCGGAGGCGCCGGCCTGCCAGACGGTGCGGAAGGCGGGCGAGTAGGTGGGGTCTGGCTCGAGTGCGAGCTCGTCGATGCCGTGCCCGATCGAGGCGAGTTCGCGCACCGCGAGGGCGAGCGCGGCGGATGCTTCTGCCGACACGGTGATGTCGTAGGCGTCGTCCCACGGCGAGGTCGTCATGACGGCGAGCTGGAATCGCCCCTCGCCCCGCACCGCGGCGTTGAGGAGCCCCCCGCCGTCCCAGCGCGGGGCGCGCAGGGTGAACGGGTAGTCGCCGCCCGCGATCATGGCGTCGAGCAGCATGGCGGCGTCGGCGACGGTGCGGGCGAGCGGGCCCGGCACGACGAGCCCGGCGAGCTTGTCGATGCCGGTGCCGCTCGGCACGAGGCCGCGGGAGGGCTTGAGCCCGACGAGTCCGGTGGCCGCCGCGGGGATCCGAACCGAACCGCCGCCGTCGGTTCCCGGCGCGAACGGCAGCAGTCCCGCCGCGACGGCGACGGCCGCGCCGCCGCTGGACCCTCCAGCGCCGAGGCTCGTGTCCCAGGGATTGCGCGCTGGCGGCGCGACCCGGCTCTCTGTGTAGGAGGGAAGCCCGAACTCGGGCGCGTTGGTCTTGCCGAGGCTCACCGCACCGGCGGAGTCGAGGGCGAGGGTGAGCTCGTCGGAGGCATCCGGCACGAAGTCCGCCATGAGCGCCGAGCCGTACTTCGTGGGCACCCCGGCCCGCGGGTTGAGGTCCTTGTCGCCGAACGGGAGGCCCCACAGCGGCGCGGACTTCGGCACGGACGCCTCCACGTGCGCCGCGCGCTCGAGGGCGGCATCCGAGGTCACGGTCACGAACGCGCCAAGGCCGGCGTCGAGCCGCTCGATGCGTTCGAGGTAATGCCAGGCGAGCTCGGTCGGGGTGATCTCGCCACGCTGGAGCCAGTCCCACTGCTCCTGGGCGGTGAGGTGGTGGAGTTCAAACACCTCCCGAGCCTAGGCGTTTGGGGGCCGCGCCGGGTGTGATGACCCGTGCACCTCGATCGGGTGTTAGATTCGCGGCACACAGCCAGAAGAACGGATGCCATGACCCGCTCTGCCCGCCGCCTCGCCTCCCGCGCCGCCCTCGTCACCGTGCTTGCCGCTGCACTCGCCGGCTGTTCCCCCGCCGGCGGCGGTGACCCGGAGGCGACGACCGAGCCGGAACCCACGGCATCCGCGTCCCCGACTCCTGCCGCGGCGCCCGCCATTTTCACACTGCCGGACGACTGTGTCGAGCTCATCGGCCCCGACCTCGACGCGGAGTTCGCCGCGAACGGCGTCACCCTGTTCAGCGACTCCAACGGCAACGGCATCTACGAGCAGGAGGGATCGGTCGGCCAGGACGGCGGCGAGCCGTTCTACTGCGTCTACGGCCAGGACGGGGTCGACCTGAGCTCGTTCGAGTTCGCGGCCCAAGCACTGACCAACGATGCCCACGAGGGCGTGCTCGCCGAACTCGGCACCCGCGGCCTGGACGAGAGCGCCGACGGCGACCGGGTCGTCTTCAGCCAGGAGGGCGATGAGGGCACGCTTCCCGCAATCGTGCACATCGTGCTTCCGGACGGCTGGGTCACCGTGAACAGCACCTTCGGCGGACCAGACCGGTTCGCCGAGGTGAACGACTGGGCGGAGACCGCGGTCGAGCAGCTCTACCCGGCACCGTAGCTTCTCCGGCACCTACTCCAGCTCGGCGCGAAGGCTCTTCACGAGGTCGTGGAAGGCGAGCGGCGCCGTCTGGATGACCCGGCGGCCAGTCGCGAGCGCGGCCTTCTCACCGCGCTGCGCCACGTTCAGGACCACGTGCTCGAGATGGGAGCCGTATTCATCCGGTACAACCCGGTACTCGGCGCGGTACCACCAGCCGCCCTGGGTGACGATGAAGAAGGCGTCGGGATCGGCGAGGTAGGCACTCGCAGCGCCCGCGCCGGGGTTCAGCCGCCCGTCGAGCGCAGTGAAGACGGCCTTCGGCCTGGCCTTGATGTGGGCGGTGAAGGTGTGCAGCACGGTGTGCTTCGGGGGCCGCAACCGGGGAGCTTGGGGCATCCGCTACTTCAGGCTCTTCTGCATGAGGATCGTGCCGAGCCAGCGGTTGAACTTGAAGCCCACCTTGCCCATGTGGCCGATCTGCTTGAAGCCGAAATTCTCGTGCAGGCGGATGGATGCGTCGGCTCCGCGGTCGGCGATGACCGCGACGATCTCCTTGAGCCCGGCGGCCTTCGACCGGGCGATCAGCTCGCCCATCAGCGCCTTGCCGAGGCCCTTGCCTGTCGCGGCGGGCCCGAGGTAGATCGAGTTCTCAACCGTGAACCGGTAGGCGGCCTTCGTCTTCCAGGGGAACACGTAGGCGTAGCCGAGCACGTGTCCGTTGGGACTCACCGCCACAATGAACGGCAGTCCGAGCTTGCCGAGCTGCGCGAACTTGGCGCGGAGCTGCGCGAGGGTCATCGGCTTCTCGTCGAAGGTGACGGTCGAGTTGGCCACGTAGTGGTTGTAGATCTCGCGGATGTCGGGCAGGTCGGCGGCGGTGACCGCGCGGATCTCGTACTCGAAGGGCACCTGGAGGGGCGGCAGATTGCGCTGGGCGCCGACGGGACGGTGGGTGGCCTGGTACTCCTCTTCGAGCATCAGAACGCGCGTGTCTCGTGTCGGAGCATGCGGGAAATCCTAGTCCAGCGACCTGTGCCGCGGCACCCGCGCCCCGTGCCGCGATCGAGCCTGTCGTCACAGTCGGAACTGCCCGCCCCGGCATCCGCGAGCAGCCCGCGAGCGCCGGGTTGTCAGGGCTGAAGGCGGGCATATCTGGGCGACGCGCGACGGATTCCGACTTTGGCGACAAGGTGATCCCTGGGAGGCGGCCTCACCGACCGGACCGCGACCACACCCCCGCGTGCGATACCCCGTCACGGGGCGCGTGCCAAATGAAGGTAGTTTTGCCTGCGACGGCCAGCCGATCGCATCCGAACCCTGCCAGAACGCGGGACTTACCTTCATTTGGCACCGGAACGGCAGGGGAACGGCAGGGGAACGGCAGGGGCGCGGCGCCGCGGATCAGGTCACGTCCCGCTTCCAGGCGCCGAAGTACCCGGCGAGCGCGGTGATCGCGGCGATGGCGAACAGCACGAGGCCACCCTGCCACCATTCGAGCGACACGGTCTCGACCTGGCCGGTGCCCAGGGAGGTGAAGATGCTCGCTCCGACGAGTGCGTCGCTCGCCGCTCCCGGCAGGAACTGGCCGATTTGCGCCGTCCATTCCCAGATCGTCGCGCCGAACCGCAGGATCGGCTCGACGAACTGGGTGAAGGCGAGCACGATTACGATTGCGGCGACCTGGTTGGGCACGAGCACGCCGAGGCCGACGCCGACGACGGCCCAGAGCGACATCGCGAGCACGACGCGGGCCGCGAGCATCCAGGTCCCCGAATCGCCCAGCGCCGTCGGCACGCCCGTCGCGGCGAGAATCGGGGCGCCGAGGCCGATGGATGCGACGAGGGAGACAACCCCGTAGATGGCGCCGGCGATGGCGAGCACCACGACCTTCGCGAGCAGGACCATTCCGCGGCGCGGTGTCGCGAGGAACGTGGGGGTGAGGGTCTGGTGGCGGAACTCCGATGTGGTCGCGAGGGCGCCGAGGAGCACGGGGAACACGTAGCCCACCGCCGACGCGGTGCTGTAGACGACGGGAGGCAGCGTCGCCTCGGGAAGCTGCGGTGAGCCGGGCGTCGCCGACAGCTGCTCCCCCAACGCCCCGAACAGGCCCGCGAGGAGGCCGGCGGTGAACGCGACGTAGCCGAAGAGTACGAGCAGCAGGATCCACCACAGCCGTGTGCTGATGAGCTTGAGCGATTCGGCGGCGGTGACCCTCGCGAACCTCATGAGCGGTCCCCCTCGCCGACGAGTTCGAGGAAGACATCCTCGAGCCCCTCCTGCGTCGCCGTCAGCTTGCTGAGGGCCACCCCGGCGGCGAGCGCGATCGCGCCCACCTCGGCGGCCGTCACCCCGCTCACGACCAGCCCGTCCGCGCCCTGCTCGAACTGGGAGCCGGCACCGCTCAGCGCCACCGCGAGTCGCGCGCGGTCCGGCGCGTCAGCCACGACCGCCGTGCCCGCCTCGAGGTCGCCGAGCGTGCCGGAGTAGACGAGCCGGCCGCGGGAGATGATGACGACCTCGTCGACGGTCTGCTGCACCTCGGTGAGCAGGTGGGAGGAGACGAGCACGGTGCGCCCCTCCGCGGCGAGCGACCGGAGCAGGCCGCGCATCCAGCGGATGCCCTCCGGGTCGAGGCCGTTGACCGGTTCGTCGAGGACGAGCACACCGGGGTCGCCGAGCAGCGCGAAGGCGAGGCCGAGCCGCTGCCGCATGCCGAGCGAGTAGCCGCCGACCCGGCGATCGCCGTACTCGGTGAGTCCCACCTGGTCGAGCACGGCGCCGACACGTGACCGCTCGATACCGGCGGCGAGCGCGTACACGGCCAGGTGGTTCGCCGCCGTGCGACCGGGGTGGAAGCTCGCCGCTTCGAGCGCCGTGCCGACGCTTGCGAGCGGGTGTGCCAGGTCTCGGTAGGCCGTACCGGCGAAGGTCGCGGTTCCGGAGCTCGCGGCGACGAGGCCGAGCAGCACCCGCAGGGTCGTGGTCTTGCCCGCTCCGTTGGGCCCGAGGAACCCGGTCACCTGCCCCGGCTGCACCGTGAAGCTGAGGTCGGAGACGGCCGCGACGGCGCCGAACGCCTTCGTCAGCGAACGAATCTCGATAGGAACTCCAGTTGGCATGGGACCACTCAAGCAGAGTTGATCGGCAGCGACCAGTCCATCGGGGTCGCGCCGAGCCCGGCGAGCATCTCGTTGGCGCGGCTGAACGGCCGGGATCCGAAGAATCCGCGCCGGGCCGACAGCGGGCTCGGGTGGGCCGACTCAATAACCCTGGTGGCGCCGAGGGCCGGGCGCACGGAGGCGGCCTGCCGCCCCCAGAGGATCGCGACGAGCGGTGCATCCCTCGCCACGAGCATCCGGATGGCGTGCTCGGTCACGGCCTCCCAGCCCCTCCCGCGGTGCGAGTCGGACTGGCCGGGAGCCACGGTGAGTACCCGGTTGAGCAGCAGCACCCCGCGCCCGGACCACGCGCCCAGGTCGCCGTGCTCCGGCGTGCGTACCCCGAGGTCCTCACGCAGTTCACGATAGATGTTCACGAGGCTGCGCGGCAGCGGGCGCACGTGCGCGTCGACGGCGAAGCTCAGGCCGATCGGATGCCCGGGCGTCGGGTACGGGTCCTGCCCGACGATCAGCACGCGCACGTCGGCGAACGGGTCGGTGAAGGCGCGCAGCACCTTTCCCGGCTCGGGCAGGAACCCACGGACGGCGCTCTCGGCCTCGAGAAACTCCTCGAGCGCGGCGATCTGCGGCCCGACCGGGGCGAGGGCCGCGGCCCAGCCGGGGTCGAGTCCGCCGGTCGGCGTGAGCCTCATCCGGCGGGCCTCATGCCATGACGGGGTCGAGCACGCTCCACGGGAAGTCGATCCAACGGTCCGTCGACTTCCAGGCGAAGTCGGGTTCGAGGATCGTTCCCGGTTTGGTGTACAGGCAGACCGAGCGCACTTCGGCCCCCGTGCGTTCGAGCAGCGTCACGACCATCGACAGGGTGCGACCAGAGTCGGACACGTCGTCAACGACGAGAACGCGCTTGTCGGCGAGGGACTCCTGGTCGAGGTGCGGGGCGAGCATGATCGGCTCGGGCAGGCGCGCGTCGACCCCGGTGTAGAACTCCACGTTGAGCGCGCCGCAGCTCTTGACCTTCATCGCGTACGCCATCGCGCCCGCCAGCAGCAGCCCGCCACGGGCGATCGCCACCACGACATCCGGAACGAATCCTGACCGGACGACGTCGGTCGAGAGTTCCCGGGCCGCCGATCCGAACTCGACCCATCCAAGCGTCTCCCTGATTTCGCCAGTCATGGCACCACGTTAGCGGTGCGGGGGCTAGCCCTGCGTCTGCTGGCTCTGCGGCCGACGGGGAGTGAGCGCGCCGCGCACGACCTTGTGTGGGGCGGCCTGGGCGACCGGCTTGATCGTCACGAGATCGAGATTGATGTGCGAGGGCAGCTCGACGGCGTGCACGATCGCCGCCGCGATGTCCTCGGCCGACAGCGGGTTCGGCACGTTGTCGTAGACGGCATCCGCCCTCGCCTGATCACCCGCAAACCGTACGAGACTGAACTCGTCGGTCTTCACCATGCCCGGGGCGATCTCGATCACGCGAATGGGTTCACCCGCGAGTTCAAGGCGCAGCACGCCCATGAGCGCGTGCGCGGCGAACTTCGACGCGTTGTACCCGCCGCCGCCCTCATAGGGAACGTGACCGGCGATCGAGGTGATGGTCAGGATGTCAGCTACCCCGGCATCCGCTGCCCCCTCGCGCAACAACGGAAGCAGCGCGCTGGTGACCCGCTTCACCGCGACGACGTTGACGTCGAGCATCCGCAGCCAGTCGTCCGCGTCGCTGTCTTCGACCGACGCCATCCCGAACGCGCCGCCGGCATTGTTGACCAGGGCATGCACAGGCCCGCCCGCGGCCAGATGCGCGCGCAACGCCTCCACGTCGTCTGCCCGCGTCACGTCGCCGACGAATATCTCCGCGCCGGTCTCGGCCGCGACCTGCTCGAGCCGATCGGCCCGCCGGGCGACACCCACGACAGCCCAGCCGTGCGCGCGGAACAGCCGCACCGTCGCCGCACCGATCCCGGAGCTCGCCCCGGTCACCACCACTCGCCGTGTAGCCACGAATCCTCCTCTGCCGATGCCTCCACCGTACTGTGCCCAAAGCACGTGACTTAGGCTGTCAGCGATATGACGAAGACGGAAACGGCCCACCACAGCGACCCGTCCGGGCTCTCGCGCCCGAAGGCACCGCGGCGGCGGGTGCCGGTCTGGGACAACGCACGCTTCGCCTGCGTCACGCTCGTCGTGATCGGGCACGGGATCCAGCGACTCACCACCGACTCCGACAACGCGCTCGCCCTCTACCTGTTCATCTACGCGTTCCACATGCCCGCGTTCGCCATCATCAGCGGGTACTTTTCCAAGACCGGCCCGCCGACGATGGGCGGCCTGAAGAAGGTCATCACCGACATCCTGCTGCCGTACTTCATCATGGAGTCGATCTGGACTCTCGTGAAGTTCCTCGTCGAGGGCTACGCGGAGTTCAACCCGTCCCAACCGTCGTGGACGCTCTGGTTCCTTCTTGCGCTGGGCATCTTCCGGGTGATCCTTCCCTACCTGTCGCTGGTGCGCTGGCCGCTGTTCTGGGCCCTGCTGTTCTCGTTCGGGGTCGGCTACCTGGCCAACGTCGACAGCACATTCTCGCTGTCGCGGGCGATCGGCATCCTGCCCTTCTTCGTTCTCGGCTGGAAACTGCGGGAGTGGGGCCTCATCGACCGCTGGAACGTCGTCACGACGACGACGTGGTGGATCCGCGGCGTCGCAATCGCCGTGTTCGCCGCCTGGCTCGCCGTCATCGTCGCGTTCATCGACGTCTGGCGCAGCATGGACCTGAGATTCTGGTTCTTCTACGACGACTCCTACACGGGGCTCGGCGAGGACCAGTGGTGGGCCGGGCTGTTCCGGCTCGCGCTCATCGTGCTCGCGGTCATCTTGAGCGGCGCGTTCTTCGTGCTGATTCCCCGCTCGGAGACCTGGTTCACGGGCTTCGGCCAGTCGACGATGTACATCTACCTGCTGCACAGCTTCGTTCTCTACCCGATTCGCGAGACCGGGGTGCTGCGCGGCGACCACTCCTCGGCCATGTGGCTCCTTGGCATGGTCTTCGCCGGCATCGCGATCTCGATCGTGCTCGCAAGCCCCTTCATCCGCTGGCTCTTCCGCCCGATCATCGAGCCCAAGCCGCGCTGGCTGTTCCTGGACCGGGATCCCGGGGTGCAACCGCGGCCACGGCGGAAGCCGCGCCGCCCATCCCGGGTGGACCCGACCGGCTCCCGCCGCGACCGCTGAGCCGCCAACATTACGGTGCATGTCACCGACGATTGACGCGAGCCCGGCGGCCTTCCTAGGCTGATCCGATCACCCGACGAAGGAGACACCCGTGAGCGACACCAGCGCCTGGAAATTCGAAACGAAGCAGATCCACGCGGGCGCGGCGCCCGACCCGGTGACGAACGCGCGGGCCACCCCGATCTACCAGACGACGTCCTATGTCTTCAACGACGCCGAGCACGCGAAGAACCTGTTCGCCCTTGCCGAATTCGGCAACATCTACACGCGCATCCAGAACCCCACCCAGGCAGTCGTCGAGGAGCGCGTCGCCGCGCTCGAGGGTGGCACCGCCGCGCTGCTGCTCGCCTCCGGCCAGTCCGCGACGACATTCGCCGTACTCAACATCGCCCAGGCGGGCGATCACATCGTCTCGTCGTCGTCGATCTACGGCGGCACCTACAACCTCTTCAAGTACACCCTCGCGAAGCTCGGCATCGAGACGACCTTCGTCGAGAACCAGGACGACCCCGCCGAGTGGGAGCGCGCGGTGCGACCGAACACGAAGCTCTTCTTCGCCGAGACCATCGGCAACCCGCGCATCAACATCCTCGACATCGCCACGGTCGCCGCCGTCGCGCACGGGGCCGGTGTCCCTCTCATCGTCGACAACACGATCGCGACGCCGTACCTCATCCGCCCCTTCGAGCACGGGGCCGACATCGTCGTGCACTCCGCCACGAAGTTCCTCGGCGGCCACGGCACCGTGATCGGCGGCATCATCGTCGACGGCGGCAAGTTCGAGTGGAGCAAGAATGTCGAGAAGTTCCCCGGGCTCACCGAGCCCGACCCGAGCTACCACGGCGCCAGCTACACGACCGTGCTCGGCGACGGCATCGCGTACATCATCAAGGCTCGCGTGCAGCTGCTGCGCGACCTCGGCGCCTCCATCGCGCCCGCGAGCGCCTGGCAGCTCATCCAGGGCATCGAGACCCTGAGCCTGCGCATCGAGCGCCACGTGCAGAACGCCCAAGCGGTCGCCGAGTGGCTCGACAGCCACGACGACGTCGCCACCGTCTACTACGCCGGGCTCCCGTCCAGCCCCTGGTACGCCGCCGCGAACACCTACGCGCCGCTCGGCGTCGGTGCTGTGCTGTCGTTCGAGCTCAAGGGCGGGGTGGATGCCGGGCGTGCGCTCGTCAACAACGCCGGCCTGTTCAGCCACCTCGCCAACATCGGCGACGTGCGCAGCCTCATCATCCACCCGGCGTCCACGACCCACTCCCAGCTCACGCCCGAACAGCAGCTCACCTCGGGGGTCACCCCCGGCCTGGTGCGGCTCTCGATCGGGCTGGAGAACATCGACGACATCCTCGCCGACCTCTCCGCCGGCCTCGAGGCCGCTCGCTCCGCCGCCGCGTCCAACGCGGCCTGATCGCCCGAACGCGGGCGGAAGCGTAACAAACAGCTTCCGCCCCGCGCGGTCGGTGATACTGGAGTGGACATGGACTGGCAGACACCCGAAGACACCGTGCCCTCGTTCTTCGTCACCGAGGCGAACACCCGATCCATGATCGGCGGACCGCCCGCGACCGGCGCCTGGCGCGAGGGCGACAATCCCGGCGACCGCCTGTTCGTAGGAATCGGCGCGATGGTGCTCGAGGCGGGCGGGCACCTTCCCTCCGTGCGCGTCGCCTATGAGACGTGGGGCACACTCAACGCGGACCGTTCCAATGCGGTGCTCGTGCCGCACGCCCTGACGGGCGACAGCCACGTGATCGGGGCACCGGGACGCGGCCACCCCACTGCGGGCTGGTGGGGCGACCTGGTCGGACCGGGCAAGGCGGTCGACACCGACCGGTGGTTCGTGGTCGCGCCGAACATGCTGGGAGGATGCCAGGGCACTACCGGGCCCGCCTCGCTCGCCCCTGACGGACGGGAATGGGGGGCACGGTTCCCGTTCCTCACGATCCGTGACCAGGTACAGGCGCAGGCGGCGTTCTCGGATGCGATCGGCATCGATGTGTGGGCCGCGATCATCGGCGGCTCGATGGGTGGAATGCACGCCCTCGAGTGGGCCATCGAGTATCCCGCCCGCGTCGCCCGGGTGGCCGTGCTCGCCGCTCCCGCCCTCAGTAGCGCCGACCAGATCGCGCTCAACTCCGTGCAGCTCGAGGCGATCCGCATGGATCCGGCATTCGCGGCGGGCGACTACTACGACGCCGCCGACGGTGACGGGCCGTATCGTGGCCTCGCCCTCGCCCGACGGATGGCGCTGCTCAACTACCGCTCCCCGGGCGAGCTCAACGACCGGTTCGAGCGAAGCTGGCAGAGCAGCCTCAATCCGCTGGGCGGTGACGGCAAGTTCGCCGTCGAGAGCTACCTCGACTTCCACGGCAACAAGTTCACCCGCCGGTTCGACGCCAACAGCTACCTGACTCTCGTGAGCGCAATGAGCGCGCACGACGTCGGTCGCGACCGGGGCGGGGTGGACGCCGCCCTCGACCGGGTGACCGCGACGAGTCTCGTGCTCGGGATCGACAGCGACCGGCTGTTCCCCGTCGCCGACCAGCACGCCATCGCCCGTCGGCTTCAATCCGGGATCTCCGGCCGCGACCCGGTGGTCATCGACTCGCCCTTCGGACACGACGGATTCCTCATCGAGAGCGCCCTCGTTGCGCCGTGGGTCGAGCGGCTCCTCGCGACCTGATCGGGCCCGGTAAGCGAGTTCCTTTCACTGTCGTTATGCTGGGTTTCTCTCGGCACCGTAGTTGGGGTCACGCCGGGACGATAGCCCGGAGGTGACACCGCGTGGTCGAACGCACACCGCGCTCACGCCAGCCGTTCACCCGCGTCGCCATCGTCGACGACCACCGGATGGTCCTCGACGGGGTGATGGCGCACGTGAAGGCCCGCCGGGTCGACATCGAGATCGTCATCCACGAGACGACCTGGCTCGGCCTGCTCGCCCACGCGGACTTCCCGGTCGACGTCGTCGTGCTCGACCTCAACCTCAGCGACGGCATCCCGATCGGCGCGAAGATCCGCACCCTCACGGCCGCCGGCGTTTCCACCGTCGTGATCAGCCGGCATGCGGATGCGGGCTCAATCAGTAGTTCGCTCACAGCCGGCGCGCTCGCGTTCGTACCCAAGACCGATTCCGCCGACGAGCTCATCACCGCCGTGCGCGCCGTCGCGGCCGGGCGCCGCTACCTGAGCCCGCTCACGTCGGCGGCTCTCGACGGCCAGCGACTCAACCGCGATCCCGGGCTCGGCCAGCAGGAGAAACGGGCGATCGTGCTCTACGCGACCGGCCGATCGATCAAGGAGGTCGCAGAGCACATGGGGACGACCGAAGAGACCGTGAAGTCGTACATCAAGAGGGCTCGCCGCAAGTACCTGCAGATCGGTGTCGACGTGGGCACCAAAATTCTCCTCCGACGGCGTGGCATTCACGAAGGTTGGCTCACTCCCGAGTAGCTCTGCCCTAGGATTGGCCCCGTCGGAGTGAGGTGCTCTGTCGGGCGCCGCCTCCCGGAATCCGAAAGCAAACAGGATCACTGTGGAACAATTCGCACACGAACGGGACCGCCTGCTGAGGAGCACCGCGCGCGGACTGGGCCTTGCCAGTCTCGTCGTCTCCCTCCTCTGCCTCGCGGTCCCCGGGGTCGTGCCGCTCGGCACGCTCCTGACGGCGATTCCCCTCTTCGCGGTATTCGCCTTCTGTCTGGTCCGGCTCGGTTCGAGCGGCTCCGTGATCTGGCCGATCCTGAGCATGGTTGCGGGTCTGTCGATCCTCGTCCTCGTGCAGGTGCCGTTCGACGGCGACACGACCGTCGCGGCGGGGACCTCGCTCGTCACACTCGCCGGCGGCGGCATAGCGGCCCTGGCAATCGTGCTGACAGGCAGTCTCCCGCGCATCCTCATCCTCGCAACGGGCCTCGTCGCGAGCACCGTGCTCGTCGAGCTCGCGGTTCCCGGTGCCCGCCTGATCTCCTCCCAGAGTGCGACGGTGCTGCTCGGCTGGGCGCTCTGCGCGACCTTCGCCTACTGGTTGAGCGCGACGGTGCCCCGCGCGGCCCGGCAGATCTACAGCATCGGTCGCGCCCACAGGGCGGAGCGGCAGGCGAGCGAGACCGAGGCTCAGCGCCGACAGGGCGCCCGACTGCTGCACGACACCGTGCTGGCCACCCTGACCCTCCTCGCCCACTCCGGCGTGGGGGTCGCGCCCGCGGCGCTGCAGCAGCAGGCCGGCGACGACGCGAGGCTGTTACGCCAGCTCCGCCTCGGCGGCACTCCTGTTCCGCAGCCGTCCGAGCACTTCAACGTCGAGCCCGTCGAGGAGTCTGCTCTCGGGCACACCCTCGAATCGGTCAAGCAGCGATTCGGGCGGATGGGCCTCGAGGTGAGCTGGCACGGCACCGGCCAGGTGCTGCTGCCGAGCGACGTGCTCGACGCCTTCCTCCTCGCCCTCGCCGAGTGCCTCGAGAACGTGCGCCGGCACGCCGGGGTGACGGATGCCCACGTGACGATCACCGACGACGAGACGACCGTGCGTGCGATGGTGACGGATGCGGGCATCGGCTTCAGCCTCGATGACATCGACTCCGCTCGCCTCGGGTTCAAGGACTCGGTCGTCGGTCGACTCAAGGAGGTCGGCGGGAACGCACGCCTGTTCTCCTCCCCCGGCGCCGGAACGACCGTCGTGCTCGAGGTGCCCCGGTGAGCGGCATGCCCCGTTCCGCGGAGAACACCCTCGGCGTCGCACGCGGACGGCGTCGTCTCGCGGGGGTCCCTGCCTCGTCGACTGCCGCGCGCGCCGTCGTGCATGCCAACGCCCAGGGTTCCTCGCTCGGCAGCGCGCACCTCGCGCTGGGGGCCGGAGTGCTCTGCGCCATCCAGGCCATCTACGGCCTCGTCGCCTTCGCGACGAACATCGGTTCCTACCCGAGTGCACTGCCTGCCGTTCTCGCCTGGCTCCTGTTCATCGCGGCATTCGCGACCATGAGCCTGTCGATCGCCACCCGCGGCGAACGGCTCCCCACCTGGCTCTTCGCCTCCTACCTCGCGGCACTCGCGGCCGTCGTCGCACTCGATTTCGTCGCGATCGCGCCGTTGGGCGACGTCGGTGCCTACGCCACGGCATCCGTCACGGCCGGCTTCGGCCTCATGACGGCGGTCGTGCACCGCCCGGCGCGCGAACTCATTGTGGCTGTCGCGGCGCTCTTCATCGCCTTCGTCACCGCGATTGTGCTCACCACGCCGCTCACCGCCGAAACGATCCCCGGGCAGATCACCACGGTCGCGATCGCTGTGTTCCCCCCGCTCGTGGCGGTGTTCGCTGTGCGGCAGTTCCGGCGCATGGTGCAGCTCGAACTGGACCGCGTGCTCGTGCAGAGCACCGTCTCGGCGCCGCGGTTCGCCGTCGGGATGCTTGCCTCCGAGGAGCTTGCCCGGCTTGACCTTGCTGCCGAGGAACTGCTCGACTCGGTCGCGAGCGGGCGCACCGCGCTCCCCCTCCGCCCCAAGCTCGCGTCCACCGCGGCATCCCTCGCCACCGAGCTGCGCCTGCACCTCATCGAGGGCCGACGGGAGACCTGGCTCTACCACGCGATCACCGAATCCAACCAGCTCGGAAAGTCGGCGACGCTCAAGGACGCCGGAAGCCTCGCCGGGCTACTCGACCCACAGCAGCGCGACGGGCTGCTCTCGGCCGTGTGGCTGCTCGTCGCGGAGAAGAAGAAGAGCTCCCCCGCCACCGCGCAGCTGGTCATCGGACCGGTGCTTCCACGCATCGACCCCGGTTCCAAGCGCACCATCACCATTCCGATCGTCATCACCACCACCGGCGTTCACCGCAACCGCGTCGACCCGTCGGCGTGGGCGGCGATCGCGAAGGTCGGCCGGTTCGTCGACTCCACGGAGCATTCGAGCCTGCGTGTCGACATTGAGTGCATCGTCCCGAACCCCGCCGACCAATAGCATTCGACAAAGAGAACAGGAACACCACGCGATGACTGAAAACCGGATCCGCCTTGCCTTGGTCGATGACCACCGGATGCT
The DNA here is from genome assembly GCF_040546025.1 of Marisediminicola sp. UYEF4. Classification (NCBI taxonomy): domain Bacteria; kingdom Bacillati; phylum Actinomycetota; class Actinomycetes; order Micrococcales; family Microbacteriaceae; genus Marisediminicola; species Marisediminicola sp. UYEF4. The sequence continues at coordinate 61,821 of NZ_JBEPNA010000004.1, forward strand.
GCTCGGCGCACTGACCGAATGGATCCGAGGCGCTGCGAGCGACATCGACATGGTTGCCGCGTGCGCGTCCTGGCCAGAGCTTTTGACACACCCGCAGTTTCCCGTCGACGTTGTGCTGCTCGACCTCGACCTCAAGGACAACCTCCCGATTTCACTGAAGATCTCGACCCTGAAGACGGCCGGAGTGAAGACGGTGCTCATGAGCACCTACTCGGAGCCCAACGTCGTGCGCGAGGCTCTCGCGGCGGGCGCCCTCGGCTACCTCGTCAAGAGCGAGGACGCCGAGATGATCGTCGAGGCGATTCGCTCGGCGGCCAAGGGCGAGTCGTACATCTCAGCGGAGCTCGACCTCGCACTCAATGCGGGCGACGTGGGCGGGGCGCCGAAGCTCAGCGCCCAGGAGCGCCGCGTCATGGCGCTCTACGGTGGCGGTGAGCCCGTGAAGACGGTCGCGTACCAGCTCGATATCTCTGAGGAGACGGCGAAGTCCTATCTCAAGCGGATCCGGGAGAAGTACCGTGTCGCGGGCATCGACGTCGGCACGAAGGTGGCGCTGCGGAAGCGAGCGATCCAGGACGGCATCCTGCTTCAGACTGATATGCCCGGCGCCTACTAACTGCTTTCATCATTCAGGAGTCTGGGGCTGAACTGACTTTCATCATTCAGGAGTCTGGGCTGCCAGCATCCGCCTGATGGACGAATTCTGGGTCTGGCGCGCGGTGCGCGGGGCGGCAACGGACCCCGCGGCCACCGCGGCGACGGCCCGATCCTGAATAATGAAACACCCACCGACCGCCTGCTCCTGAATAATGAAACACCCACCGACCGCCTGCTCCTGAATAGTGAAAGCAGGCGGATGCGCCCGGCTACACCGGCGCCAGCACCGGCTCTGTCACGCGGCGGCGCTGCAGCAGCAGCGCGGTCACAGCCAGCGCGATGCCAGGGGCGCAGAGGATGAGGCCGACCCAGGTGGGCGAGACGTAGCCGAACCCGGCAGCGATGGTCACCCCGCCGAGCAGGGCGCCCAGCGCGTTGCCGAGGTTCAGCGAGGCGTGGTTCGCGGCCGCAGCGAGCGTCTGGCTGTCGCCGGCGACGTCCATGAGCCGGGTCTGGATGGCGGGCGAGAGGGCGGATGCGGCGAAGCCGATCAGGAACACGAACACCAGCAGTCCCGCCGTGGTCTGCGAGGTGAGGGCGAGCCCGGTGAGCGCGATGACGAATAGCCCGAAGTAGGTGAAGATCGACCCCATCACGTTGCGATCGGCGGTCCAGCCGCCGAGGAAGTTGCCGAGGGTCATGCCGACCCCGACGACGACCAGCACGACGGGCACGAATCCCGTGCCGAGCCGGGTGACCTCGGTGACGAGCGGGGAGATGTACGTGTACACGGCGAAGAACCCGCCGAAGCCAACCGCGCCGATGAGCAGGGCGAGCCAAACCTGAATGCGCCCGAAGGCGCGCAGCTCACGCCCCATGGTCGCGTCGGGATCCCCGGGCTGGAATGGAACGAGGTACGCGATCGCCACGAACGTCGCCGCGAAAATGGCCGCGACAGCGAGGTAGGCGATTCGCCAGCTCGTCATCTGCCCGAGGTAGGTGATCGTCGGCACACCGATCACGTTCGCGATCGTGAGACCGGAGAGCACGAGGGCGACGCCCTGCCCCCGCTTGCCAGGCCCCATGATCGAGGCCGCGACGAGCGCGGCCACACCGAAGTAGGCGCCGTGCGGCAGCCCAGCGGCGAACCGCGCGGCGAGCACGAGGCCGAAGCTCGGCAGGAGCGCGGAGGCCACCGTACCGATCGTGAAGGCGGCGACGAGCACGAGAAGGAGCTGCTTGCGCGGGAAGCGGGCGGCGAGCGCCGCGATCGTCGGCGCACCGACGACGACGCCGAGGGCGTAAGCGGAGACGAGCGATCCCGCTCGCGCGTTTGCGACCGCGGGCGAGTCGGCGTACAGGCCCGGGAGGAGATCCTGGGCGAGGTTCGGCAGCAGCCCCATCGCGACGAATTCGGTCGCGCCGATGCCGAAACCGCCCAGAGCGAGCGCGAGCAGCGCGAGTCGGGCGCGGGCGGGTGTGAGTGTGGTCACGAAGGTGCGAACCATTCTGGTCACGAAAACGGGGAACGGCTCGCCGTCGAGCATCCAGCAGAGCTCGCCGCGGCGAACTTCCCCCTACTGTACGGCAGTGGCTCGCCGCGCCTGGATCCGACCTCCTCGGGTGGGATAATCGGCGGATGCTCGTATCCTTTTCAGTCGCCCCATCCGGAACCGGCAACGACGACGGATCGGTGCACGACGCCGTCGCCGCGGCCGTGCGCATCGTGCGCGAATCGGGCCTACCCAACCACACCGACGCGATGTTCACGACCATCGAGGGCGACTGGGACAGCGTCTTCGATGTGATCAAGCGCGCGACGGAAGCGGTCGGCGCTTACGGCTCTCGCGTGTCCCTCGTGCTCAAGGCAGATATCCGACCGGGCTGGTCGGGAGAGCTCACCGGAAAGCTCGAGCGCCTCGAGGCCGCTCTCGAGGGCCAGGATCCGCCGGCACCCCAGATCTAGGCGCGCTCGACACGATGGCGAGGACAGCCCAGCCCAGCACCACGAACACCAGCAGGTTGCGCAGGGTGAGCACGACCAGCATCGCCGGGAACACCCCGAGCAGGTACCCGTACAAGTAGGGATAGATCACGTGGGTGAGGCCCGCGATCACCAGCACGAGCGCGGGGGGGACCACGAAGCTCGCTCCCCGCCGCTCGGCACGCGTCACCAGCCCGAGAATCACGGGCACGGCGAGCCACGAGATGAACTGCGGCGAGCCGACCTTCTGGAACGCGATCATCCCCGCAAGCAGTGCGAGCACGAGCGGCGGCAGCAGCGCCGCCGCATCCGCCCCCCGGCGCAGCGCGACCAGCGCGACGGCGGTGATGGCCGCGACGGCGAGCAGCAGAACCGGAGTCATGAGTGAGCCGACCAGATCGGTGCCCTCGCCGCGCACCTGCCAGGTGAGGATCCTGTCGTCGTAGTAGACGCTCGCGCCGGCCACGCCCGCCCAGGCGAGCCACATCCAGGCCGTCGTGACCGGCGCCTCGACCTGCAGCCCGCGCCCGGTCTGCTCGGTCACAAAGCTGAAGACGTTGGCGCCACTTCCGAACGAGAGCGTCACGGCCACCACCGCGATGCTCACGCCGACAGCCGTCGCGAGCACACGCCAGCGGTCGCGGCTCACGGCGACGATCGCGATGACGATCGCGCCCGGCCACACCTTGATCCACGCGGCAATCGTGAGCAGCAGCGCCGCGACGCGCGGCCTGGACGCGATCAGGCTCACAGCAATCACGGACAGCGACACGGTAACCGAGTCGATGCGGCCGAGTGCGATCGGCCCGAGCGCGAGCAGGAACAGGAGCCACCACCAGCCGGCGGCGGTGCGACCCGGGCGCGTGCCTCGGCCGGTGAGCACGCCGAACGCCAGCGCGTTGAGCAGTGTCACCGTCACGAGCCAACCGGCCACGTAGGCGCCCGGGCCGACCGTGGCGAGCGACAAAGCCGGGATTGCGTCGGCGATCTCTGTGCCCAGCTGCGCGGCGAGCATCGGCACCAGGGCGAGGATCGGATAGACCCACGGCGCGTCGATGCCGACCCAGTAGTCGGCACCGGTGGCCTGATCCGTCCAGAAGCGGTAGACGGTGACGTCGCCGAGCGGCCAGCCGTAGCCGAAGACGTTGAGGGCGATGAGCACGGCGTGCACGAGCAGGAAGCCCGCCCACAGCACGCGCGGGTCTCGGGCGGCGCGGCGCCAGGGGATATCCGCGGTCGCACCCGCCGGCGGCGCCTGCTCCCCGCCAGAACCGACGGACACCGGCAGCACCCGGCTCACGCGAGCGGGGCAGCGAGCAGACGGGCGACGACCCCGGACAGCTCGGCGGCGAGGTCGAGAACGGTCAACGGGCCGCCCGCGCTCGCCCGCTCGGCGGCGAGGGAGTGCAGCACGCACGCCGTCGCCGCGAGCGGCGCGAGCGCACCGCGGGTCGCCGCGATCTCGGCGGAGTGGGTGGCGAGGAGTGAGCCGAGGATGCCGCCGAGGGCGTCGCCGGTGCCGGCGGTCGCCGTCCACGACGTCGCGGAGGTCACGAGCAGCCGGGTCCCGTAGGGGTCGGCGACGTGCGTACGGAACCCCTTGAGGAGCACCGTGACGCCGAGGTCGTCGGCGGCACGCGCCGCCCAGGCGGCGGGATCCCGCGTGATCTCCGACCGGTCGATGCCCAGCATCCGCGAAAGTTCGCCGTGGTGCGGGGTAATGACCGTCGGTCCTGCGGCGGAGCCGAGGAGTTCGAGGGCACCGGCGTCGAGGACGGTTGGCAGCTCCTGCGTGATGGCGGTTGTGAGGCGGCTTACGGTGGCGGCGTCGCGGGCTCCGGCCGCGATTCCCGACCCGAGCAGCCAGGCCTGCACCCGCCCCTGCCGGGTGACGATCTCAGGTCGGCGCGCGAGCGCGAGTCTCCTCGGCACCTCAGGCCCGAGGTAGCGCACCATGCCGACCCCGGTACGAAGCGCGGCCTCGACTCCGATGACGGCGGCTCCCGGATAGTCCGTCGACCCGGTGACGATTCCCAGCACACCGCGCGAGTACTTGTCGTCGCTCGCCGTGGGAACCTTGATCTGCCGGGCGGCGTCCGCCAGCGTCCACTCGGAGTAGGTCACTGTTCGACCCTAGTTCGCTTGCGGGCGGATCGGATGCCGGAAGCGGGCATAGATTCGCGCGGTGCTCGGTTGTAGGTCGAGATGTCTGAACCCACGCTCTTCTCCTCGCACACCATCCGCTCCGTCACCGTGCGCAACCGCATCTGGGTCGCGCCGCTCTGCCAGTACTCGGTGGACAGGGAGGACGGCGTGCCCACCGACTGGCACCTCGTGCACCTCGGTTCGTTCGCGCGCGGCGGCGCCGGCCTCGTGATGACCGAGGCGACCGCCGTGAATGCGGTCGGCCGCATCTCGGCAGAGGACACCGGCATCTACACTGACGAGCAGCGCGACGCATGGTCACGCATCGTCGACTTCGTCCACGGCCAGGGCGCCTCCGCCGGCATCCAGCTCGCCCACGCGGGCCGCAAGGCGTCGGTCTTCCGGGAGTGGGGGCCCGACTCGGGCACCCGCCCGGTCGGTGCCGGCGGCTGGTCCACCGTTGCGCCCTCCGCCGTCGCCTTCGATGGCTACGACGAGCCGGGCGCGCTCGACCGTGCCGGCATCGACGACATCGTGGCCGACTTCGCGCGGGGCGCGCGCCGATCCGTGGAGGCCGGGTTCGACATCCTCGAGATCCACGCCGCCCACGGCTATCTGGTGCACCAGTTCCTGTCGCCGCTGTCGAACCGGCGCACTGACGAGTACGGCGGCAGCCTGAAGAACCGTGCCCGGCTGCTGCTCGAGATCGTTGCCGCGGTGCGCGCCGAGGTCGGCGAGCTCGTGCCGATCTTCGTGCGCTTCTCGGCGACCGACTACACCGACGGCGGCTGGGATGTCGCCCAGACGACCGCCGTCGCGGAGTGGGCGCGGGATGCCGGCGCCGACCTGTTCGACATCTCGTCCGGCGGCCTCGTGGCCGGTGCGAAGATCCCGATCGGCCCCGGCTATCAGGTGCCGTTCGCCGCGGAGGTACGCCGCGACGCCGGGGTTGCGGTGAGCGCCGTCGGCCTGATCACCGAGGCCGCGCAGGCCGACGAGATCATCCGCTCCGGTCGGGCCGACGTGGTCATGATGGGGCGCGAGATCATGCGGGACCCGCACTTCCCTCTGCGCGCCGCCCACGAGCTCGGGGTGCCGATCGACTACTGGCCGGCCCAGTACCACCGCGCGCGTCCTCGCTAGCGGCATACTGGCGGCATGAGCCCGAGCATCCGCCCCCTCTCCCCCGCCGACCAGCCCGAGTGGAGCGCGCTCTACGCCGGCTACCGCGAGTTCTATCGCGAGCCTGCCGACCCGGCCAAGGTGCAGGCGGCGTGGCGGATGCTGTTCGACCCGGCCACCCGCCTCGAGGGTCTCGTGGCGGTGGACGACGGCGTGGTCGTCGGGCTCGCGAACTGGCGGGAGTTCCCCGACCAGCTGTCGGCGTCGACCGGGATCTTCCTCGATGACCTGTTCGTTTCGCCCGAGGCCAGGGGCAAGGGTGTCGGCGAGCAGCTTCTCGAGGCGCTCGCACAGGTCGCGCGGGATCGCGGGATCGGCGTCGTGCGCTGGATCACCGCACCGGACAATGCCACCGCGAGGCGACTCTACGATCGTGTCGCCGAGCTCGCCCCGTGGGTGACCTACGACCTGAGCCCGTGACCCTATCCGACCTCCGTGCTCACGCACGACCGCTCACCGCACCGCACGTCACCCCACCCCACCCCACCCCACCCCACCTCACGTCACCTTCGTCGAGCGTGCCTCTCCCGGCCGAGTGTGCCCATTTCAGCAGACACGCTCGGTGCGATCAGGCACACTCGGCGGAATCAGTGACCTCCGCGGCGGCGCATCCCCTCCGCGAGGAGGTGAGGCGGTGAGGAGGGGGCTAGCTAGATCCGCCGCGTCGCGTCCTGGACCTCGCCGACGAGCTCCTCGATGATGTCCTCAAGGAAGAGCACCCCCTGCGTGGTGCCCGTCCCGTCGAACACGCTCGCGAGGTGGGTGCCGGACCGGCGCATCGACGCCAGGGCGTCCTCGAGGTCCATCTCGCGGTCGATCGCGATGAGCTGGCGGATGCGCTTGGGCGGGACGGGCTCCTCGAACTCCTCGGCGTCCTCGAGGTCGATGACGTCCTTGAGGTGAAGGTACCCGGTGGGGAGGCCTGCGTCGTCGACGAGCACGTAGCGGGAGAACCCGTGCCGCGCGACCGCGCGCTCGACCTGCTTGGGCGTCGCCGCCTCCGAGAGCGACACGAGGTCGGGCATGGCGACGAAGATGTCCTTGACCTTCTTCTCGGTGAACTCGAACGCCGCCGAGAGGGCGCCGATGCTGTCGTTGAGCACACCCTCCTTGGTAGAGGTCGCCACGATCGTCGCGACCTCGTCGAAGGTGAACGCGCTCGTCGCCTCGTTCTTGGGCTCCACCTTGAACAGGCGCAGCACGCCGTTCGCGATCGCATTGAGCGACACGATCACCGGCCGGAAGATCGTCGACACGAACACGAGCGGCGGCGCGAGGATGAGCACCGCACGGTCGGGAACGGAGAACGACAGGTTCTTCGGCACCATCTCGCCCAGGACGACGTGCAGGAACGTCACGATGGCCAGCGCCGAGACGAATCCGATGGTACCGATCACCTCTGCCGACAGACCCGTGAGCTCGAGCGGGATCTCGAGAAGGTGAGCTATCGCCGGTTCCGACACGTTCAAGATGAGCAGCGACGCGACCGTGATGCCGAGCTGGCTTGTCGCGAGCATCAGCGTCGCGTGCTCCATCGCGTACAGGGCGGCCTTGGCGGCCGGATTGCCTGCCTCGGCCTTGTGCTCGATCTGGGATCGCTTGGCCGAGATGACGGCGAACTCGGCGCCGACGAAGAAGGCGTTCGCGGCGAGCAGGATCACGAGCCACGCGAGTCCCCACCAGTCTGTGTCGGTCATTTCTCGCTCTTCACTGGGATCGTCTCGCTGGGCACGGGGGTGGGGGTGAATCTCATGCGGTCGATCCTGCGCCCGTCGAGCCGCTCGACCCGGAAGATGCCTGCCTCGACGCTCACTATGTCGCCGACGACCGGCAGTCGGCCCAGCTCACTCATGATGAAACCGCCGACGGTCTCGTAGGGGCCGTCCTCCGGCACGGCGACATCCGCCCGCTCGAGCAGCTCGTCCGGACGCAGGATGCCGGGGAAGGTCAGCCAGTCGCGCGATCGGACGACGCCGGCCCTGGCCCGGTCGTGCTCGTCAGCGACCTCGCCCACGAGCTCCTCGACGAGGTCCTCGAGGGTCGCAACGCCCGCGGTTCCGCCGTACTCGTCGACGACGACGGCCATCTGGTAACCGTCCAGGCGAAGTTCGCCGATGAGAGTGTCGAGCTTCATCGTCTCGGGCACGCGCAACGCGTCGGTCTGCAGCGCCGACACGGGAACCTTGGACCTCTTTGCGCGCGGCACCGCGACCGCCTGCTTGATGTGGACGAGGCCGACAACGTCGTCGATGCTGTCGTCGATCACCGGAAAGCGGGAGAACCCGGTTTGCCGGGCGAGGTCGATGACGGTCTGGGCCGACTCCGTGCGATCGACGCTCGTGACGCGCGGCCTCGGCGTCATGACGTCGGAGGCGACGTGCTCGCTGAACGCGATCGTGCGGGCGAGCAGCGTTGCCGTGTCACGGTCGAGGCTGCCCTCGCGGGCGGACCGGCGCAATAGCGACGTGAGCTCCTCCGCTGTTCGCGCGGATGACAGCTCCTCCTTCGGCTCGATTCCGATCGAGCGGAGGATCGAGTTGGCTGTGTTGTTGAGGAAGCGCACGAAGGGTTTGAACACGAACGTGAACCCCGCCTGGAACGGGATGACGACCTTCGCGGTCGCCCTTGGCAGGGCAAGCGCGAAGTTCTTCGGTACGAGTTCGCCGATGATCATCGACAGCAGGGTCGCCACCGTGATTGCCACGATGCTCGCGATCACCGTGAGTATCCCGCCGGTGAGGCCGACGGCGGCGAGCGGTGCGCGGAGCATCGCGCTGAAGGCCGGCTCGAGGGTGTACCCGGTGAGCAGGGTCGTCAGGGTGATGCCGAGCTGCGCACTCGAGAGATGCGTCGAGGTGATCTTGAGAGCGGCGATCGTGATGGTGAGGTTCTTCTCGCCGCGGGCCTGGCGAGCCTCGAGCTCGGAGCGGTCGAGGTTGACAAGGGCGAACTCGGAGGCGACGAAGAATCCGGTACCGACTGTGAGCGTGAGCCCGATGGCGAGCAGAACGAATTCACTCATGGCGGCCACCGGACAAGTAACTAGAGGGGGGGTCATCCATTATTCGACTAATTCTACTGTGATCCCCGCTGGGAGCCAGCCACCGAAGCACGATTGCCACCCGGTCACCAGTTGCCACCCGGTCACCAACTGACCGGGAGCGCCTTGCCCTCCTCGTACCCCGCGGCAGACTGGATGCCGACGAGCGCGCGCTCAGAGAACTCGCCCAGCGTCGTCGCCCCCGCGTAGGTGAGCGACGAGCGCAGGCCGGAGGTGATCATGTCGAGCAGGTCCTCAACCGATGGCCGCAGCGGGTCGAGGTAGATCCTCGACGACGAGATTCCCTCCGCGAAGAGAGTCTTCCGCGCCAGCTCGTACGCCTCGAGCCTGTCGAACCGGTCATGCACGGCCTTCGTGGAGGCCATCCCCCAGCTCTCCTTGAAAAGCCGTCCCGCGGCATCCGTCTCCAGCTCGCCCGGCGCCTCGACGGTGCCGGCGAACCAAGAGCCGATCATGACCGAGGAGGCGCCGGCGGCGAGAGCGAGGGCGACATCGCGCGGGTAGCGCACCCCGCCGTCGGCCCAGACGTGGGCTCCGAGCTCACGGGCGGCAGCGGCGGTCTCGAGCACCGCAGAGAACTGCGGGCGTCCGACGGCAGTCATCATTCGCGTGGTGCACATCGCGCCGGGCCCGACGCCGACCTTCACAATGTTCGCGCCAGCGCGCACGAGGTCGCCGACGCCGTCGGAGGAGACGACGTTGCCGGCGACGAGCGGAATTCCGAGGCCCAGGGCGGCAACGGTCTCAACGGCGGCGATCATGCCGTCCTGGTGGCCGTGCGCGGTGTCGATCACCAGAACGTCGACGCCCGCCGAGGCGAGCGCCTTCGCCTTGCGGGCGACGTCGCCGTTGATACCGATCGCCGCGGCGACCCTGAGCCGGCCGGATGCGTCGAGGGCCGGCGTATAGATCGTCGACCGCAGGGCGCTGGTGCGGCTGAGCGTGCCGATCACGTGGCCGTGGCGGAGCACCGGGGCGAACTGCAGGTCGGCGGCGACCATGAGGTCGAACGCTTCCCGCGCGGTCGGCACGTCGTCGGCGTCGATCGAGGCGAGCTGGCCGTGCAGCAGGTCGCCCAACCGGGCGTCGGGCAGCGCGGTCTGCAGCCGGGCCGCCGAGATACCGCCGAGGTACCGGTCGCGGTCGTCGTGCAGCACGATTCCGTGCCCCTCGACGGCGGGCAGTCGGCGCAGCGCGTCGGCGACCGTGTTCTCCGGCCGGAGCGACAACGGCGAGTCGAACGCGACGGGCTGGTCCTTGACCCAGCGGATCGCCGCGTCGAGGTCTTGCAGGTGCATGTCCTGCGGGAGCACCCCGAGGCCGCCGCGGCGCGCGAGGGTCGCCGAAAGCCGGGGCCCGGTCACCGAACTCATGTTCGCCGAGACAATCGGAATCGACGTTCCCGTTCCGTCGCTCGGGGCGATCGACACGTCGAGCCTGCTCCTGATGCCCGACCTGCTTGGCACGAGAAACACGTCCGAGTAGGTCAGGTCGTGCTGCGGCACTGCATCGTAGAACTTCATATCTTCACGCTATTGCCTCACGCGCCGGTCGTACCCTTCCGGGAATGCGATTAAGCTTGGGTCTCGTGCCTCCAACGTCGGCGGACACCCTGTCTGAGGCAGTACGCCAACAGCGACAAACCATGCAGAGACTCAAGGAAAGTGGGCGGTCGGCCGTGTCTAGCCAAGTAACCGGACTCGTGCCAGAGGATTCCTCCTCAGGCGAATTCGGGGCCAACGAATGGCTCGTGGATGAGATGTACGAGAGGTACATCGCAGACAAGAACTCGGTTGACGAATCGTGGTGGCCGATTCTGGAGAGCTACCACCGCACCGAGGTGACCACCCCTGCCCACACCGGCGCCGCCGAAACCGCCGGAGCCGAGCCGTCGGTAGAGAAGGTCGAGGCGGCCGTGGCCGAGCCGACCCAGGAGCCTCAGATTCCCGAGGAGGTGCTGCCGGCAGCGGCAGCCGAAGCGCCCGCGGATGCCGCGCAGCAGGCGGCGCCCGCCGCACCGGCAAGCGGCAGCCAGCCGGTCGCCCGGACCACGTCGGTCGTGGCGAAGAGCCAGCCGATCCCGGCGGATGCCCCCCGGTCGACCCAGCCCGGCCCGAAGGCCGAGGTCGCCACACCGGTCGAAGACCAAAACGTCGTTCAGACTCTGCGCGGCATGGCCAAGAGCCTCGCGACGAACATGGACGCGAGCCTGAGCGTGCCGACGGCGACGAGCGTGCGGACGATCCCCGCGAAGCTCATGATCGACAACCGCATCGTCATCAACAACCACCTCAAGCGCGCCCGCGGCGGCAAGGTGTCGTTCACCCACATCATTGGCTGGGCGATCATTCAGGTGATCAAGGAATTCCCGAGCCAGAACGTCTTCTATGACGAGGTCGACGACAAGCCCTCGCTCGTCTCCCCCGCGCACATCAACCTCGGCCTCGCCATCGACATGCCCAAGCCCGACGGCACTCGCGCCCTGCTCGTTCCCGGCATCAAGAAGACCGAGGCGATGGGGTTCGCGGACTTCGTTGCCGAGTACGAGGCCATCGTGCGTAGGGCACGCGACAACAAGCTCACCGCCGGCGACTTCGCCGGAACCACCATCTCACTCACGAACCCGGGCGGCATCGGCACCGAGCACTCCGTCCCGCGGCTCATGCGCGGGCAGGGGTGCATCGTCGGCGCGGGCGCCCTCGAGTACCCGGCCGAGTTCCAGGGCATGTCGCAGACCACCCTCGCCGAGCTCGGTATCGGCAAGACCATCACCCTCACCTCGACCTACGACCACCGCGTCATCCAGGGCGCCGGCTCGGGCGAGTTCCTCAAGAAGGTACACGAGCTGCTCATCGGGCAGCGCGGATTCTACGAGGGCATCTTCGCCGCCCTCCGCATCCCGTACGAGCCGATCCACTGGGCCGCCGACATCCACGTCGACCTCGCCGACGCCGTCAACAAGACCGCCCGCGTGCAGGAACTCATCAACTCCTACCGGGTGCGCGGCCACCTCATGGCCGACATCGACCCGCTCGAGTACCAGCAGCGCTCGCACCCCGATCTCGACGTCACGAGCCACGGCCTGACCTTCTGGGATCTCGACCGTGAGTTCGTCACGGGAGGCTTCGGCGGGCGCCGCTCGGCGCTCCTGCGCGAGATCCTCGGCGTGCTGCGCGACTCGTACTGCCGCACGATCGGCGTCGAGTACATGCACATCCAGGATCCTGTGCAGCGCAAGTGGATGCAGGATCACCTCGAGAAGCCGTACTCGAAGCCGACCCACGACGCGCAGATGCGCGTGCTGGGCAAGCTCAACGAGGCGGAGGCCTTCGAGACTTTCTTGCAGACGAAGTATGTCGGCCAGAAGCGCTTCAGCCTCGAGGGCGGCGAGTCGACGATCGCGCTGCTCGATGCGCTCCTGCAGGGCGCCGCCGAATCGCACCTCGACGAGGTTGCGATCGGCATGGCCCACCGCGGCCGCCTCAACGTTCTCACCAACATCGCCGGCAAGACATACGGCCAGATCTTCCGCGAGTTCGAGGGAACCCAGGACCCGCGCACCGTGCAGGGATCCGGCGACGTGAAATACCACCTCGGAACCGAGGGAACCTTCACGGGCGCGACCGGGGACCAGATCCCCGTCTACCTCGCCGCGAACCCCTCCCACCTCGAGGCCGTCGACGGCGTGCTCGAGGGAATCGTGCGCGCCAAGCAGGACCGCAAGCCCGTCGGCACCTTCAACGTGCTGCCGGTCATGATCCACGGCGACGCGGCGATGGCCGGGCAGGGAATCGTCGTCGAGATCCTGCAGATGTCGCAGCTGCGCGGCTATCGCACGGGCGGCACGATCCACCTCGTCGTCAACAACCAGGTCGGCTTCACGACGCCTCCGGGAGAGGGCAGAACGTCGATCTACTCGACGGATGTCGCCAAGACGATCCAGGCTCCAATCCTGCACGTGAACGGCGACGACCCCGAGGCGGTTGTGCGCGTCGCTCAGCTCGCGTTCGCGTACCGCCAGGAGTTCCACCGAGATGTCGTGATCGACCTGGTCTGCTACCGACGCCGCGGCCACAACGAGGGCGACGACCCCTCGATGACCCAGCCGCTGATGTACAACCTGATCGAGGCGAAGCGCTCGGTCAGGAGCCTCTACTCCGACGCTCTCGTCGGGCGTGGCGACATCACCCAGGAGGAGTACGCCGGCGCGCACGCCGACTTCCAGGACCGCCTCGAACGGGCCTTCGCCGAGACCCACGCGGCGCAGACCGCGTCGATGCCCATCATCGTGCAGGACCCGCACGGGATCTCCGACCTCGAGCGGCCAGACTCCCAGCAGGATGACACGACCGGCGAGCCGGCGACCACGGGGGTGTCCGACTCGGTCATCAGCCTGATCGGCGACGCCTTCGACAACCCGCCCACCGACTTCACGGTGCATCCGAAGCTGCAGGCCCTGCTGCGCAAACGCGTCGACATGAGCCGCAACGGATCCATCGACTGGGCGTTCGGCGAGCTCCTGTCGCTCGGATCACTGCTGCTCGAGGGGACCCCCGTGCGCATGGCCGGCCAGGACACTCGGCGCGGAACGTTCGTGCAGCGCCACGCGGTACTGCACGATCGGGAGAACGGCCAGGAGTGGCTGCCGCTCGCGAACCTGAGCGACAACCAGGCCCGGTTCTGGATCTACGACTCGCTGCTCAGCGAGTACGCGGCCCTCGGATTCGAATACGGCTACTCGGTCGAGCGCGCCGACGCACTGGTGCTGTGGGAGGCGCAGTTCGGCGACTTCAGCAACGGAGCGCAGACCGTCATCGACGAGTTCATCTCGAGCGCCGAGCAGAAGTGGGGCCAGCGCTCGAGCGTGGTCATGCTGCTGCCGCACGGCTACGAGGGGCAGGGGCCGGACCACTCCTCCGCCCGCATCGAGCGTTACCTGCAGTTGTGCGCCGAAAACAACATGACCGTCGCGAGGCCGTCGACGCCGGCGTCGTACTTCCACCTGCTGCGACGCCAGGCCTACGCGAGGCCGCGTCGTCCGCTCATCGTGTTCACCCCGAAGGCGATGCTGCGCCTGCGCGGCGCGACGAGCTCGGTCGAGGATTTCACCTCGGGCAAGTTCGAGCCGGTGCTGGATGACGCGCGCGTCGCCGACAAGGCGGCCGTGACGCGCGTCGTGCTGCACGCGGGGAAGATCCACTACGACCTCGCGACCGAGGTCGACAAGCGCGGCCTGACCGACGTCGCCCTCGTGCGCCTTGAGCAGTACTACCCGCTGCCGCTCCGCCAGCTGCACGCCGTGCTCGAGGAGTACCCGAATGCCAAGCTCGTCTGGGCACAGGAGGAGCCGGAGAACCAGGGTGCCTGGCCGTTCATCTCCCTCGAGCTCGCACCGGAGCTTCGCGGGCGGACGATCACCGTCGCCTCACGCCTGGCCGCGGCGTCGCCAGCGACGGGCTCGACCAAGCGCAGCGCGCAGGAGCAGGTGGACCTCATCGAGCGCGCACTCATGAGCGACTGAGCTGACGCCCGACTGACCGACGGCGACGGCCCGGTCCCTGTGCGGGGGCCGGGCCGTCGCACACTCAGGCCAGGTCCGCGAGCACCTGGCCGATCGCGAATCGGGCGTCGGCGGACAAATCGGGATTGCTGTCGGCGTAGTACGCGACGGCCGGGATCGCTTTGCACAACACCCTCGCCCGTCCCGCGCCCACGTCGCTTCGTCGCACGCGACCGCGTCGCGGAATCCCGACGGGACAAAGCCGGCAGTAGCCACCATGCCACGATCAGGACGTGGGAGACATCGCCGACTCCCGCGGTCCCCCAATCGATGATCGCCGTCAGCCGGTCTCCCGCGACAGGGCCCCGAACGCGGCAGCGAGCGAACCGGCGAGCCCATCGACATCCAGCGTTTCGCCGTCGCGGGCGGGGGTCAGTGCGCCTGCATCTCGCGGATGCGGGCGAGCACCTGGTCGCGCAGGTCCTCCGGCGCGATCTCCTGGCAGGCGCGCTGCACGGCCTGGGTCAGGACGAGGCCGACCCGGCGCTCGCCGTCGCAGTCCCCGCAGTTGGCGAGGTGCTCGGCGATGTCGGTCGCGTCGTCGGTCAGCAACTCGTTGTGCAGGTATTCCTCGAGTTCGGCCTTGGCCTTCTCGCAGCCACAGTCGGTCATTTGTTTTGTCCCTTCACAGAAACACTCAGGCCGCGTTCGTTCGCGTATCCGGAGAGGAGGCCGCGGAGGAGCCGTCTGCCTCGGTGCAGCCGGCTCATCACGGTTCCGACGGGGGTCTTCATGATGTCGGCGATCTCCTGATAGGAGAAGCCTTCGACGTCGGCGAAGTACACCGCAAGACGGAAGTCTTCCGGAATCGCCTGGAGCGCATCCTTCACCGCACTGTCGGGCAGGTGGTCGATGGCCTCGACCTCCGCAGACCGGGTGGCACGCCCCTGGGTCACCGACTCGGCACCACCGATCTGCCAGTCCTCGAGGTCGTCGATGGTGCCCTGGTAGGGGTCGCGCTGCTTCTTGCGGTAGGTGTTGATGAATGTGTTGGTGAGGATCCGGTAGAGCCACGCCTTGAGGTTGGTGCCCTGCTGGAACTGCCCGAACGCGGCGAAGGCCTTCACGAAGGTCTCCTGCACGAGATCGGCGGCGTCGGACGGATTGCGCGTCATCCGCAGCGCCGCGCCGTACAGCTGATCCATGAACGGGATGGCTTGCTCCTCGAACAGGTCGCGCACATCGGGCACGGCAACCTCGGCCTCGGCGGCGGGTGTCTCGTTCGCGGGGTTGTCAGGCGCGGAGGCCAACTGGTTTTCACTCGGCGTGTTCATCGCGGTCGAGTCTAGTTTGCGGCAGCGTGCGCCGCCCTTCGGCGTTCCGGGGGCGGCAACGCGGTGCACCCGTCGTTCGGGTGCAATGCTGATGCCCGCTGCGGTGCTGATGCTCACGCGTGACCTCCGGTTCGTGGGGCGAATCCTCGATAGCCTGTAACCGATGCAGGTATTCAACTATTCCGGGCCCGAGTTCAGCCCCTACGACGACGCGCGCGAGACATCCGACCATGAGCCCGGCCCCTGGGCCGCTCCGGTCGCCTCCGGCGCGCTCTCGGCGACCGTGCGTCTACCCGGCTCGAAGTCGCTCACCAACCGGGAGCTCGTGCTCTCGGCCCTCGCCGACTCCCCGTCCACTCTGCGTGCTCCCCTGCGCTCACGCGACTCCGCCCTCATGATCGAGGCCCTTCGCTCGCTCGGCACCCGCATCGACGAGCTCAGCGCAGGCGAGTACGGCCCCGACCTCCGGATCATGCCCGGCGAACTCGCGGGCGGCACCTCCATTGACTGCGGGCTGGCCGGCACCGTCATGCGCTTCCTCCCGCCCGTCGCCGCGCTCGCGCTCGGACCGGTTGCCTTCGACGGCGACGAGGGCGCCCGCCGCCGACCGATGCGCACGACGATCGAGTCGCTTCGCGCGCTCGGCGTGGATGTGTCGGACGATGGCCGCAGCGCCCTGCCGTTCAGCCTCTACGGCACCGGTGCCGTGGCCGGCGGCGAACTCGAGATCGACGCGTCCGCCTCGAGCCAGTTCGTGTCGGGCCTGCTGCTTGCCGCGCCGCGCTTCACGGACGGCTTGAGCCTGCGCCACGTCGGCGACTCGCTGCCGAGCATGCCGCACATCGAGATGACTATCCAGACCCTCCGCGCCAGGGGCGTGACGGTGCACACCCCCTCCCCCGGCCACTGGGTCGTCGAGCCGGGCCCCATCGCCGGGCTCGAGATCGCGATCGAACCCGACCTCTCCAACGCCGCGCCCTTCCTCGCCTCGGCGATCGTCGCGGGCGGCACCGTCACAATCACCGGGTGGCCCGCCACGACGACGCAGGTCGGCGCGCACCTCGAGGCAATCCTGCCGCTCTGGGGTGCGACGGTGTCGATGTCTGAGGGCGGGCTCGTCATCGACGGCGGTGCGGGAGTCGTCGGTGGAGTGCGCCTTCCCGGCATCGACCTCGACCTCAGCGAAGGTGGCGAGCTCGCGCCCGCGCTCGTCGCGCTCGCCGCGCTCGCCCACGGGCCCAGCCGGATCACGGGCATCGGGCACCTCCGCGGGCACGAGACCGATCGCCTCGCGGCGCTCGCCGCCAATATCAACGCGCTCGGCGGCGCCGTCACCGAGCTCGACGACGGACTAGCGATCGAGCCGCGAAGGCTTGTCGGCGGGCCGTGGAAAGCGTGGGACGATCACCGGATGGCGCATGCCGGCGCGGTCATCGGACTGGCCGTCGACGGCATCCGCATCGACGACATCGGTTCGACAGCGAAGACCATGCCCGAGTTCCCCGAACTGTGGCAGCGTACCGTCGGCGCCGCAACCTCGTCCCGCATCGATCCGCTGAACCTCTTCTGACGATGAGCTGGCTGAGCGAGGACGACGACGAGGACGACGACAAGTACGCCGACTACGAGGCGAAGTCGCGGCCGAACCCCAAGGGCAACCGGGCGCGAACCAAGATCCGTCCGGAGCACAAGGACGCCGTCACCGGGCGGGTGCTCACGGTCGACCGTGGCCGCTACCTCGTGCTCGTCGGCGAGGGCACCCCTGAGGAGCACGAGGCGATCGCGTCGCGGGCGAGTGAACTGCGCAAGCAGCCCGTCGTCACGGGAGACCGCGTCGACCTCGTCGGCGACACGAGCGGGATCGACGGCAGCCTCTCCCGCATCGTGAGGATCCAGGAGCGGAAGACCCTCTTGCGGCGCAGTGCCGACGACAGCGACGAGGTCGAACGCATCATCGTCGCCAACGCCGACCAGATGCTCATCGTCGTGTCCGCCGCCAATCCCGAGCCGAGGCCTCGGCTCGTCGACCGCTACCTCGTCGCGGCCTTCGACGCCGGAATCACGCCGATCCTGTGCATCACGAAGACCGACCTCGCCGACCCCACCGAGTTTCTGAAGAACTTCGTCGGGCTCGACATCATCGTCGTGCAGAGCGCCGAGGACAAGTGGCCGATCGAGACGCTCCGTGCGCTGCTCAGCGCACACTCGACTGTCGCTGTCGGCCATTCCGGCGTCGGCAAGTCGACCCTGGTCAACGCCCTCGTCCCCGACGCGAAGCGGGCCATCGGTCGCGTCAACACTGTCACGGGCCGCGGCCGCCACACCTCGTCGTCGACGATCTCGCTGCGGGTCGGCGACGGCTGGATCATCGACACCCCGGGGGTGCGCAGCTTCGGGCTGGGGCATGTGAACCCCGACAGCATCCTGCGGTCGTTCACCGACCTTGCCGAGATCGCCCTCGAGTGCCCCCGCGGCTGCACCCACCTGCCCGGCTCCCCTGACTGCGCGATGATCGAGCAGATCGAGGCCGGTCGGCTCGGCGACATCGGCCGGTACCGCCTCGACTCGCTGCAGCGACTGCTGTCGACGCTTGCCTGACCCCGACGGCGCCCCGCCGACACCACCTCGTCGGGACGGCTCGCACCGCTGCCCTAACCTTGTGACGTGACCGACTACACACTCCAGTCCGACCTTCAGCTCGCTCGCCAGCTGGCGGACATGGCCGACTCCATCTCGATCGAACGGTTTCGCGCCAACGACCTTCTCGTGACTATGAAGCCTGACATGACCCATGTGACGGATGCCGACAAGGCGGTCGAGGCCGCGATCCGCGGCGGGCTCGCCGACTCCCGCCCTAACGACGCGATCCTCGGCGAGGAGTTCGGCAGCGAGACCGGCACCGACGAGGGCGCCCGGCGCCAGTGGATCATCGACCCGATCGACGGTACCGCCAACTATGTGCGCGGAATTCCGGTGTGGGCCACCCTGATCTCGCTCGCGATCGACGACGTGCCGGTGCTCGGCGTGGTGAGCGCCCCGGCGCTCGGCCAACGCTGGTGGGCGGCCCACGGCCAGGGCGCCTGGACGAGCGAGCGAGCCTCGGAGAACGAGCACCGCGAACGGCGCATCTTCGTCTCCGGCGTCACCGAGCTCGCCGACGCGTCGCTGAGCTACAACAGCCTCAAGGGGTGGGACGACTACGGCAAACTGGATCGCCTCGTCGAGCTCTCCCGCGAGGTGTGGCGCACGCGCGCCTACGGCGACATGTGGTCGTACATGATGGTCGCGGAGGGCATGATCGACATCGCGGGCGAGTTCGACCTCAAGCCGTGGGACATGGCGGCCATCGCCCCCATCGTCGAGGAGGCGGGCGGCGCGTTCACTTCGGCGAGCGGCATTCCCGGCCCGTGGCACGGGTCCGCGATCGCAACCAACGGCCACCTACACGATGCCGTGCTGCGCCTGCTGAACTAGGCGGCAGCCGACCCGAGCTCGGATGCGTCGGCCCGCGCGGCGCTCGTCGCGGCCATGCGCCGCGAGCGCAGGTCGAGGAGCGCGAAGGTGAGTGCGACGACCACGAGACCGAGCGACACGAGCGCGCCATTGCGGAAGCCGTCGTGGTAGATCGCGAGCGAGCTGGCCTGGCCCTCCTCGCGGTAGAGCGTCGCGAAGAATGTCGACGACCCGGCCGCGACGCCGATCGCCGTTCCGACCCGCTGGCCGACCTGGCTCATCGAGCCGGCGACGCCCGCCATCGCGACCGGCACCTGGGCGAGTGTGAGGGTCTGGTTGGGCGAGATCACGAAACCTCCGCCGGCACCCGCGACCGTCATCGCCGCCGCCATGTACCAGGGCGACAGGTCGGGCGGCAGCAGGATCGCGGCGCAGATCACCAGCGCGAAGCCCACGACCACGCTCATCAGGCCTGCCACGACCAGCAGGCGACCGTAGCGGTCGACGAGACGACCGCCGAGCCACGACGTGAACGCCGCGGCGAGGGCGAAGGTGATGCCGACCATGCCTGCGAAGACCGGCTCGATGCCCAGGCCCTGTTGCAAGTAGAGGGTCGCGATGAGGAACAGTGCCGGAAGAGCGCCGAAGTACGCGGTCGCCACGAGAAGCCCGTTGCGGTACGAGCTCTCCCGGAACAGCGAGAACTGCACCACGGGCGACTTGCCGAGCCGTCGATAGCGGCGCTCCCAGGCGATGAACCCTGCCGTCGCCGCCGCGAAGGAGACGAGCCAGAGCCAGCGCAGCGGGTTGTCGCCCGGGCCGCCGGTGGTCAGCACGAACGGGAGCATGAGGCTGAACGTCGCCGCCCCGAGCAGCAGGATGCCGATGAGGTCGAGTTCTGTCCGGGCCCCGCGCTTCTTCGCCGTCGCGGGCAGCAGCCTGATCGCGAATGCGAGGGCGAGGATCCCGAGTGGCACGTTCATCCAGAACAGCAGCCGCCAGCCATCCGTCGGTCCGCCGATGGCGATGAGCAAACCGCCGAGGGTCGGGCCGATTGCGGTGGACACGCCGATGGTGGCCCCGAAGATGCCGAACACGCGCCCGCGCTCCTTGCCGACGAACAGCTGCTGGAGCAGCCCGAGCACTTGCGGCATCTGGATCCCCGCGGCGATCCCCTGAAGGGTGCGCGCGACGAGCAGCGAGGTGATGTCGGGCGCGATCGCGCAGAGCACGCTCGCGATGGTGAATGTGCTCAGCCCGATGATGAACATGAGCTTGCGGGAATGGATGTCGCCCAGCCGGCCTGCCGGGACGAGCGCGAGCCCGAAGGCGAGCGCGTAACCGGCGACGATCAGCTGCAGCTCGCTCGACGCCGCACCGAGCGACTCCTCTATCGACGGCAGCCCGACGTTCACCTTCGACAGGTCGAGGATTGTAAGGCTGGCCACGGCGACGCAGACAGCGAAGATCTGCCAGCGGACGCGGTCGGTCGGAGGCGCGGTGGAATAGCGTGAATCAGACATGGGAATAACCCCAGTTATATACCGCGTTCCGGGGCGTTGGCTGGCTGCCGTCTCTCCCCGCCGGGCTCAGTCTCCGGCGTCCTGCCGCACCACGATCGTCGGCGACACGATGTTGAGCACGACGGTGTGACTCACCGAGCCGAGCAGGAACCGGGAGACTCCACTGAGCCCGTGGTTGCCGACGACGAGCAGACCCGCCTCCTTCGCCGCATCCAACAGCGCCCACGCCGGCGTGCCGTGCACGAGCTGAGGATCGATGGTCAGATCGGGGTAGCGCACGGCGACCGTGAGCAGCGAGTCCTCGAGGAGTTCGCGGTGCGATTGTTCGAGGGACGACAGAAACTCGTCCTCCGGTGCATAGGCATCCTGCCAGGCGAGAGGCTCCTGCCACGCATGGACGGCCCGGAGCACGCCGCCCGCGTGGGCCGCCTCGGCCGACGCGAACTGCACCGCCGCGATGGACCCCACCGACCCGTCCACCCCGACGACCACATCGGCAGACGCGCCGAGGTCGCCCTCCGGGATGATCGCGACGGGTCCCTTCGCCTTCGTGGCGAGTCTCGTCCCGACGGACCAGGCATAGCGGAGCCGGGAGCCGCTGCGCTTGCGGGTGCCGACGACGATCATCGACGTCGACTCGGTGAACCGGGCGAGCTCGGTGCTCGGGTCGCCCTGCAGGAGTTCGCTGCCGATCGTGAGCCCCGGATGCCGGCGCCGCACATCCTCGAGCTGGGAGGCGAGGGCATCCCGCGCCGCATCGATCGTGCGTTCGGTCACGAGGTAGTCCCCGGACATGATCGTGTCATCAACGATCCGCACGAGCACGATGCTCCCGCGACGGAAGGCCTCCCTGCCCAGAGCCCACTCGAGGGCGGCGTTGGACTTCGCGGAGCCGTCGACGCCCACTATCGTTCTCTCGATCATCGCTCTTCCGCCCTCTGCTCGCGGGCTCGACTCGCGTCGCGCACCGTCACCCCACGGTGCCGAAGAGTTGCGAACCGCTCAAGTGCCGAAGGTCCTACCCGTGCCGTGGCGGGTGCGGGGCGCGGGTCTCGAGCTGCACGGCGACGGCCTGGGTGCGCCGCTGCAGGCCGAGCTTGCTCAGCATGCTCGAGACGTAGTTCTTCACGGTCTTCTCCGCGAGCGAGAGCCGCTCTCCGATCTGCCGGTTGGTGAGCCCGTCCGCAATGAGGGCGAGCACCTCTCGCTCACGCTCGCTGAGCGTCGCGAGCCGTGGATCCTCGTTGCCCTCATCCCGCATCCGGTCGACCACCCTGCGCTTGAGCGACGGGTCCATGAGGGTGTGGCCGGCGGCGACCTTGCGCACCGATTCGATGAGCCCGCCGCCGCGGATGTCCTTGATGATGTAGCCGGATGCCCCTGCCATCACCGCGGCGTAGATCGCCTCGTCGTCGTCGTAGGCGGTGAGCATGATGCACCGGATGCCGGGATCGGCCGAGAGCAGATCCCGGCACACGTCAATTCCGCTGCCATCCGGGAGCCGCACATCAAGGAGTGCGACGTCTGGCTGAATCGCGCCGACCCTCGACCGCGCTTGGGCCGCGGTCGCTGCCTCGCCGACGACCTCGATGTCCGGCTCCGCCGACAGCAGGTCCCCGACACCGCGGCGCACGATCTCGTGGTCGTCGACCAGAAACACCCGAATCGTCTCGCCATTCATGCGGTGACCTCCTTGTCGGCCCCGAAGGGCGCGCTCCACGAGGCGACGGTGTGCCCCTCGTCCGAATCGATCGTGAAGCTTCCCCCACGCCCGGCCGCGCGCTCGTGCAGGTTAGCGAGCCCGCTGCGGTGCTGTGGCTCCGTCATACCGACTCCGTCGTCGGTGACCTCGACCCGGACGACGCCGTCGGAGACCTGAACGGCGACGGTGACGTGCTTGGCGTCCGCGTGCCGCGCGACATTGCTCAGCGCCTCGCGGACGACCGCTACGACGTCTTCAGCGAGCGAACCGGTGATGACGAGGTCGACCGGGCCGGAGAAGCTCAGCCGCGGCATCTCCACCAGTCCGACGGACACCTCGTTGGCGACGTCGATGAGGCGATGCCTGATCGTGTCAGCCCGATGCCCCCGGGTACCGGACAACGCGAATATGGCGGTGCGGATCTGCGAGATCGATTTGTCGAGGTTCGAGACGGCGGTGTCGATGCGTTCCGCACTCACCCCGGGGGGCAGGGTGCCGACGACGCTCTGCAGCTCGAGCCCGGTCGCGAAGAGCTGCTGGATGACGTGGTCGTGGAGATCCCGCGCAATGCGGCTGCGGTCCTCGAGGATCATGATCAGCTGCCGGTCCGCCCTCGCCGTCGCAAGCTCCATCGCGACACTCGCCTGCCCGGCGAAGTCCGCTGCCATCCCGAGGTCCGCCTCCGAGAAGGAATGGGCGCCGAGTTGGCGGGTGACCGTCAGCACCCCGAGCGCACGCCCGGAGGCGAGGAGCGGCACTGCCATCGTTGGACCGAACCGATAGTTCTCGTGCACGACCGAGACGGTCTCATCGCCCTCCTCGACCAGTCGCGGCTGGCGACCGTCCATCACCCGCCCGGCGATGGAGCCCGCAACGGGCACGCGCGCACCCTCCCAGCGCTCGGCATCCTGTCCTCGCGCCGTGCCGACAATGAGGTGCGCGGGGTCGGAGGTCGGCACCATCACACACACCAGGGCGGCCCCGGACAGGGTCAGCACGCGGGTCGCCAGGAGTGCGATCGAGTCGCCGGATTCGTCCGACAGCAGCGCGGAGGTGATCTCCGCCGAGGCAGCCGCCCACGCCTGCCGACGCTTGGTCTCGGCGAACAGTCGCGCGTTGTCGATCGCGAACCCGGCGGTCGCGGCCAGGGCGACGACGAGCTCCTCATCCTCGGGTGTGAATACCGCCCCGGTGCGGTTCGTGAGGTAGAGGTTGCCGTACACCTCGTCGCGCACGCGCACCGGCACCCCGAGGAAGCTGTCCATGGGCGGATGCCCGGGCGGGAAACCAACTGACCGCGGGTCGCCGTTGATGTGGTGGAGGCGTATCGGGTGCGGGTCGTCGATGAGGGCGCCGAGCAACCCGCGCCCCTCCGGGAGGTGACCGATCCGCTCGACGGTCTCCGGCGGCATACCGGTGTGGATGAATTGCTCCAACCCGCCGTGCGGGGCGATGACGCCGAGCGCGCCGTATTTGGCGCCGACCAGCTCGACGGCCACCTCGACGATGCGTTGCAGCACGATCGGAAGCTCGAGTTGCTGCACGACGAGCTGATTGGCACGCAGCAGCGCGCGAAGCCGACCCTGCGTCGTCAGCACGTCGTTGGCGAGTTCGACGAGCTCGCCCAGCACGCGGTCGAGGCCGTCGCGAGGGGCATCGGGGAAGCTCAGGAAACCGTCCTGCTCCATCACACCCCTCCAGCCGGTTCGGGTGGTCCCGAACGCACGCGCGAGGTCCGGCCCCTCAGAGCCTGAGCCTATTCGGTTCTGCGGAGCGGGGACAGCCCAGGGCGGTCGGCGCAAGGGTGTGCTATCAACCTCGATAACCGCCGATCCGGCTGGGTTTCCGGCATGCAGCCCACTCAGCGTCCCGTCGGGACTTGGGGGCACCCCAGACGGGCGGATGCCCGCGTCCCGCGCGCAAGTGAGGACTTTGGTGCCTGTCGGACCTTGCGCGGCGGTGCCACTGTGGTGACACGGGTCGGACGGAGATACGCATGGGCACCATCGTGGTCGGGGTGGATGGGTCGACGCCCAGCCGCCGCGCCGTCGAGTGGGGCGTGCGGCGCGCCGCCTCCACCGGGTCCGACGTTCTCCTCGTGCATGTCATGGACGATGACCCGAATGCGATCCGGTCGATTGGGGGCGGCCGGTCCGACGCGTGGCGCTTCGTCGAGCGCGAGATCGAGCACGCCGGTTCCCTCGAACCCGGAGTCGCCGTGCGCGGCGAGGTGCGGGTGGGCAGCCCGATGCGCGAGTTGTCGGCCGCGTCGGCCGGAGCCGAACTCGTCGTGGTGGGAACCCACAAGACCGGCTTCGTGCACGGCAAGGTGTTCGGCTCGCGAAGCCTGCAGCTCGCGGGAGGTTCGAGCGTGCCCGTCGCGGTCATTCCGGAATCCCCCATGAACACGCGGCACGGAATCGTCGCGGGAGTCGACGAGTCTCCCGCCTCCGCCGCCGCGATCGGATTCGCGGCCGCCGAGGCGCGCCACACGAGGCAGCCGCTCACCCTCGTACGTGCATGGGGCTGGGCCGAGGGCATCCGAAACGAGCACAACGCGCGGCAGCGGTGCCACGACGAGCGGTCCGACGCGGTCGCCGAAGAGCTTCTCGCGACGGCGGCCCTCACCGCGGGCGACGACACGGTCGCGTACCGTCGCGTGATGCACCGGCCGCCCGCCGAGGCACTCACCGCCGCCGCCGCATCCGCCGCGCTGCTCGTGCTCGGAAGCTCCCGCCGGTCCGGGCCGGAGCGGATGATGCTGGGTTCGGTCAGCCATGACGTGCTCATCAACATCGCCGGGCCCACGATCATCGTGCACGCCGACGACCAGCCAGCACCACTCGAGAGGAACCGACGTGAAGACAGTGATCGTGTACGAGTCGATGTTCGGCAATACCCGCAGGATCGCGGGCGCAATCGCTGAGGGAATGGGCCAGGGGGCGAGCGTTGAGGTCGTCGGGGTCAACAGTGAGAAAATGGACGCGGTCGGCGACGCCGACCTCGTGATCATCGGGGCTCCGACGCACGCGCACAGCCTGAGCACCACGTCATCGAGAAAAGAGGCCGAGGAGTGGGCCGCCGACCCCGAGCGGAACCTGGAGCTCGACCCGCAGGCACGCGGGCGCGGGGTGCGGGAGTGGCTGGACTCCCAGCCGCCGCTTCCCCACCTCTACGCGGCGTTCGACACCAGGGCAGACATGATCCGCCTGTTCACCGGGGCGGCGTCGACGCCGATCGCGCGCATGCTCGGCAGGCGGCGCATGGAGGCGATCGTTCCCGCCGAGAGCTTCGCCGTCTCGATGCACAACGAACTCGCCCGCGGGGAGGAGGATCGCGCGCGCGAGTGGGGGCAGCGCATTGCGGAGGTCGTGGCGGATCGCCATATCGGCCGTGAGAACACGGGCGCTGAGACTCATTAGCGCGTGACTGCTCCGTTGGTGGAGATGGGGGGAATTGAACCCCCGTCCACTGCTGTGTTTCTGTGCCTTCTACGGGTGTATCCAGTGAAATCGTTCTACTCGGCTCCGGAATTTGCCACTGGCACCTAATCCGACAAGCCCAGCCTTGGTTTAAGTCTCCCGGCGCCCCAAGGCGGAACGACGGAACAAGCTCTCTAAGATTGCGCCGGTGACCGGGTAGAGAGCATTCCCGGACCGACGGACTTCTTTAGTGCGCTCGCTTATGCAGCGAGGGCGAAGTCAGTGCGCTTTGAATTGGCACTTATATTTTGCAGAGATCGTTAACGAGATAACCCTGCATCCTCGACCCGCTTCTCACAGTTGCTCAGGCAATGTCGAAACCGATCATCCCCAAGGTGGTTACAGTCACGCGCTATTGAGTTGTCAATCGTGCCGCACCAAAAACGGTGCAGCCCTCTATCCTAAGCCCCACTCGCCGAGTTCGCCAGCGTTCAGGAAGGTGAGAGGATGCTGGAGCAACACCGGCAACCCAGGAAGGGTCGACCACCTATGAGCGAGACCGTCATCACCGTGCAGGGCCGATTCTCTGCCTACTACCCGCCGGAGCGGGCGACGCTGTTCCTGGGTGTGCACCTCGAGGGCAGCAACCGCGACGGAGTCTTCTCAGCCACGAACGAGTCGGCCGACCTCGTCCGCGGCCGCATCACCGGCGCCCACGACCGCGCCAGCGGGCCGATCACCTGGTTCTCAAGCGACAACGTGCAGATCTGGACAGAGAAGCCGTGGAACGCGAACGGCCTGCAGCTCGACCCCGTGTTCCACGCCCAGATCAGTTTCACCGTGAAGTTCAGCGACTTCGTGCATCTCGCCCGCTTCGTCGAAGACGTCGTGCCGATACCCGGCGTCACGGTCGACCACATCGAGTGGATCCTCACCGAGACCAGTCGCCTCGGCGCTCTGGTCGAGGTGCGCTCGCGCGCGGTCAAGGACTCCGTCGCGAAGGCGACCGTCTACGCGCAGAGCATCGGCTTGGGCACGGTGCGGGCGATCGCCCTCGCCGACGAGGGGATGCTGAGCGACCTCTCGCCACGTGCCGGTCAGGGTGCCTC
Organism: Marisediminicola sp. UYEF4; assembly: GCF_040546025.1. Taxonomy (NCBI): domain Bacteria; kingdom Bacillati; phylum Actinomycetota; class Actinomycetes; order Micrococcales; family Microbacteriaceae; genus Marisediminicola; species Marisediminicola sp. UYEF4. The sequence goes on from NZ_JBEPNA010000004.1 coordinate 88,833, forward strand.
AGCGACCAGCCTTCGCCTGGGCACCGCCCCCGGATCGGCCGGCCCCGAGCTCTCGCTCAAGCCGGAGGATATCGAGATCGCGGCCGTCATCGACGCGAGGTTCCTCGCGACCTGATCGTCCCGCCCCACCGTCCTGCTGTCAGTCGCCGAGATGGCGGCGCGCGCCCATCGCACGATCGGCCTCGCGCTTGTCCTGGCGTTCGCGCAGCGTCTGGCGCTTGTCGTACTCGCGCTTGCCCTTGGCGACGGCGATTTCGACCTTGGCCCGACCATCGCTGAAGTAGATCGAGAGCGGCACGATCGTGTACCCGCCCTCTTTGATCTTGTTGTGGATCTTCACGATCTGGGCCTTGTGCAGCAGGAGCTTGCGCTTGCGCCGCGGCGGATGGTTGTTCCAGGTGCCCTCGTTGTACTCCGGGATGTGCACGGCATCCAGCCACGCCTCCCCGTACTCGACGAAGGCGTAGCCGTCGACGAGCGACGCCCGCCCGGCGCGCAGCGACTTCACCTCGGTGCCCGTGAGCACGAGCCCCGCCTCATAGGTGTCTTCGATCGTGTAGTCGTGGCGGGCCTTGCGATTGCTCGCCACTACCTTCTGGCCGCGCTCCCTGGGCACAATTGCCTCCGTTGTCGTGGTTCGGCTTCGCCCGAACAGCCCACCAGTCTAGCTGTCGAACCTTCGGCAATCAGACCTTGAGGTAACGGTTGATCGCGACTCCCGCGGATGCCGCCGCGAGCACGACACCCAGCGCGATCAGCACCGGCGCGACGATGAGAGCGTCGGTCATGCCGACCACGGCTGTGGTGGTCTCGAGCGTCGACCCCAGATAGCCCTGCACGAAGTACCGCACGATCGCGAGCACCGCGCCCGCCGCGAGGAGGGATCCGACCAGCGCCGCGATCACCCCCTCGAGGATGAACGGGGTCTGGATGAAGCGGTTGGAGGCGCCCACGAGGCGCATGATGCCGAGCTCGCGCCGCCGGGAGAAGGCAGAGAGCCGAATCGTCGTGGCGATGAGCAGCACGGCCGCGATGAGCATGAGCCCGGCGATGCTGATCGCGGTGAAGCTTGCGGCGTTGAGCGCCGAAAAGATCGGGTCGAGGTATTTGCGCTGGTCCTTGACCTCCTCTACCCCGGCGAGGGTCGAGAGGCTCTCGACAAGGGCATCCGACTGGGTCGGGTCCTTCAGGTTCACCCAGTACGCCTCATTGAGGAACTCGGGGGTGACGAAGTCGGCGAACTCGCTGTCGGAGAACTGCTCCTGGTACCGCTGGTAGGCCTGCTCGCGGCTCTCGAACTCGTAGCGGTCGATGAGCGAGGCAAGCGACGGCGACGCTAGCTGGGCCTCGACGAGCGCCTTCTGCTCGTCCGTCGCCTCGGCGAGGCCGCAATTGCCGTTCTCGGACGACGCGGTGCAGAAGTACACCGCGACCTGCGCCCGATCGTACCAGTACCCCTTCATCTGGCCGATCTGGGACTGAAGCAGGATCGCAGCACCGACGAATGTCAGCGAGATGAAGGTGACGAGGATCACCGAGATGACCATCGAGACGTTGCGCCGGAGGCCGTTTCCGACCTCCGACATGACGAGGCCGAATCTCATTCCGGGAACCCCCTGGTGACGGTGATCCCCTGCGTCTGATAGCCGCCCTCGCGCTCGTCGCGCACAACCTGCCCACTCACGAGCTCGATCACGCGACGCTGCATCTGGTCGACGATGCCGGCCTCGTGGGTTGCCATGATCACGGTGGTGCCGCTCGTCGAGATTCGCTCGAGCAGGGTCATGATGCCCGCGCTCGTCGACGGGTCGAGGTTTCCCGTCGGCTCGTCGGCGAGCAGGATCGCCGGACGGTTGACGATGGCCCTCGCGATTGCAACGCGCTGCTGCTCTCCACCGGAGAGCTCGTGCGGAAGCCTCGAGGCCTTTCCGGCGAGCCCAACCATCCTGAGCACGTCAGGCACAGCCTCCTGGATGAAGCCCTTGCTCTTGCCGATCACCTGAAGCGAGAAGGCGACATTGGCGAACACCGTCTTCTGCGGGAGCAGGCGGAAGTCTTGGAAGACGACTCCGAGGTTGCGCCGGAAGTACGGCACCTTGCGACTCGTGAGCCGGCTGAGGTCTTGGCCGAGCACATGGATGCGCCCCTTGCTCGGGTTCTCCTCCTTGAGGACGAGCCGGAGGAAGCTCGACTTGCCCGAGCCGGATGCGCCAACGAGGAAGACGAACTCGCCCTTGAGAATCTCGAGTGACACCGAGTTCAGGGCGGGTCGTGCGTTCCCGGAGTAGAGCTTGGATACCTGGTCTAAGAGAATCATGACCTCCCAAGCGTAGGCACGGATGCTGGCTATCGGGTCAGCGACAGGCCAATCGCCCGGTTCAAGCTTGGGCGGCGGCCCCGCTACCAGCAAACGCACCCGCCCAACCAAATCTATCGATTCCCACAGGATTGGTCAGAGGAAGTCACAAAAACTCACGAAATCGGGGTAGACAACTTTGTATAGGCGCAGGATCAACCCATACTGCCGGCGATTCGGGCCCGGCAGATACTGCAGAAACTGGAGCGAAGTCGATGAGCAGAACCACATTCAGGTCCGGCGCCCTCGCGGCGCTGTCCATCGGAGCGCTCGTCATCACGGGTGGGCTCCTCACGGGCGGAGCCGTGGCCTCCCCGCAGGTCGACAGCTGGGTGGTGCCCCAGACCCAGCAGGCAGGCGAGTACTGGACGGCTGAACGGATGAGGGCCGCGCGTCCGGGCGATGCGCTCGTCGCCGGCAAGACGCCATCAGGCGCATCCGGCCCCGTCACAGCGGGCCGCGAACGCGCCGTGCCACAGCAGAAGGCGCGGCCAGCCAAGCCGGGGGCGGCCCAGTCGCCAGTCCCCCACATCGGCAAGGTGTTCTTCACCCTCGGCGGCAGCAACTACGTCTGCTCCGCCAACGCCGTGTCCTCGGCCAACGAGAGCACCGTGTCGACGGCGGGCCACTGCCTGAACGAGGGTCCGGGCGCCTTCGCCACGCGCTTCACCTTCGTGCCGGCCTACCAGAACGGGTCAGCGCCCTACGGCCAGTGGACCGCGATAGAGCTCCACGCGCCGACGAACTGGACCTCGGGCGGCGACATCACCTACGACACCGGGTTCGCCGTGGTCTCCTCCCCCACCGGCGTCTCGCTGAGCGACACCGTCGGCGCATCCGGTGTCGCGTTCAACGACAGCCGGGGCCTCACCTACTCGGCATTCGGCTATCCGGCGGCCGCACCGTTCACCGGTGAGACCCTGCAGTCGTGCTACGGCGTCGCGACAGACGACCCGTACGGCCAGTCGGAGTCGCAGGGCATCCCGTGCGACATGACCGGCGGATCGTCGGGCGGGCCGTGGTTCATCGGCAGCAGCTCCGCCGGCTTCCAGAACTCGCTGAACAGCTTCGGCTACGGCAATGTGAAGAACACGATGTTCGGCCCATACTGGGGCTCGGTCATCGCGAGCGTCTATGACGTCGCATCCTCGTGATCCCGACTGGGACGGCACTCCCGACCCAGCCGTGATCGCGCACCAGGTCCTGACCGGTGAGGCGGCGAAAGCCGGCGGACCCGACGACGAGAAGTCGACGACGGGCGGCCACCCCGTATAGCGGCTCCCACGGACCGTCGGACGCTCGCCGTCCGGCGGTCCCGCCCACCGGTCACCGCCCACCCCGGATGCTGCCAGACACCGCCCGTAGGCTGGCCGGATGACTGCGCGCCAGGCGAACGGCTCCCCCGACGGCCCCACTATTCTCTGGTTCCGCGACGACCTCCGCGTCTCCGACAACCCCGCGCTGCAGGCCGCACTGGAGCGCGGCGAGCCGATCGTCGCCGTGTACGTGCTGGACGGGGAGAGCAGCGGCATCCGCCCGCTCGGGGCCGCCTCGAAGTGGTGGCTGCACGGCAGCCTCCTCGCGCTCTCCGCCTCGCTCGAGGCGCTCGGTGGTGGGCTCGTGCTGCGGCGCGGGCCAGCCGCCGCCGTACTCGGGAGCCTCATCGCCGAGACGGGCGCGTCGGCCGTGGTCTGGAACCGGCGCTACGGCGCCGCCGAGCGCGCCGTCGACACCGAGATCAAGCAGGACGCGACGGATGCCGGCATCGACGCCCGCAGCTTCCAGGGGTCACTGCTGCACGAGCCGTGGACCGTGACGACCCAGCAGGGCGGCACCTACTCCGTCTTCACCCCGTTCTGGCGCGCCTGCGTGGCGAAGGGCGAGCCGCGGCATCCGCTCCCCGCCCCCGACGCCATCACGCCGTTCGAGGATGCGGTGCCGAGCGACGAATTGGCCTCGTGGGCGCTGCGGCCGACGAGCCCGGACTGGGCCGACGGCCTGCGCGACGCCTGGGAACCGGGAGAGCGCGGAGCGACCGAGCGGCTCGCATTCTTTATCGAGCAGACCCTCGACGACTACGCCGAACACCGCGACGAGCCCGCCGTGCTCGCCACCAGCAACCTCTCCCCCCACCTGCGCTTCGGCGAGGTGAGCCCGTTCACGGTGTACCACGCCGCCGAGCAGGCACGCCGCGGTGCCTCCGCCCGGCGGGCGACGAGCGCCACGAAGTTTCTCGCCGAGCTCGGCTGGCGCGAGTTCAGCTACCACCTGCTGTTCCATCACCCCGAGCTCGCGACCCGTAATTTCCGCCCGGAGTTCGACGCGTTCCCGTGGCCGGAGCCGGATGCGCGGACCCTGCGCGCCTGGCAGCGGGGCGAGACCGGGTTCCCGCTCGTCGACGCCGGCTTGCGCCAACTCTGGAAGACCGGCTACATGCACAACCGGGTGCGCATGATCGCCGCGTCGTTCCTCATCAAGAACCTCCTGATCGACTGGCGGATCGGCGAGGAGTGGTTCTGGGACACCCTCGTCGACGCCGACCCCGCGAGCAACGCGGCGAGCTGGCAGTGGGTGGCCGGTTCCGGCGCCGACGCCGCGCCCTACTTCCGGGTGTTCAACCCGGAGCTGCAGCAGAAGAAGTTCGATCCGACTCTCGCCTATGCGCGCGAGTTCATCCCCGAGCTGGGCACGCCCGCCTACCCGGCGCCGATCGTCGACCTCGGCGAGACCCGGCAGGCCGCCCTCGCCGCCTTCGAGGCGGTCAAGCGCGGCAAGGCGGCATCCGCCCCACCTGCCGGTTAGTCCTGGTCGCGCTTGCGCCAGCGGATGCCCGCCGAGATGAAGCCGTCGAGGTCCCCGTCGAACACGTTGGTGGGGTTGTTGACCTCATAGTTCGTGCGCAGGTCCTTGACCATCTGGTAGGGCGCGAGAACGTAGGAGCGCATCTGGTCGCCCCAACTCGCGGTGATATTGCCGGCGAGCTCCTTCTTCTGAGCCGCCTCCTCCTCGCGTTGCAACATCATCAGGCGGGACTGCAGCACCCGCAGCGCGGCCGCCCGGTTCTGGATCTGGCTCTTCTCGTTCTGGCAGCTCACGACGATCCCCGTCGGGAGGTGCGTGATCCGCACGGCCGAGTCGGTCGTGTTGACCGACTGCCCGCCGGGACCGCTCGAGCGGAAGACATCCACCCGCATGTCGCCCTCCGGAATCTCGATCGACTCCATCTGCTCGATCAGCGGCACGACCTCGACTGCAGCGAAGCTCGTCTGGCGCTTGCCGGCCGAGTTGAACGGGCTCATCCGCACGAGGCGGTGCGTGCCCGCCTCGACGCTCAGGGTGCCGAACGCGTACGGCGCATCCACCTCGATGGTCGTCGACTTGATGCCCGCCTCCTCGGCGTAGCTCGTATCGAGTACCGTCACGGGGTAGTTGTGCTGCTCCGCCCAGCGCAGGTACATGCGCTGCAGCATCTCGGCGAAGTCGGCCGCGTCGACACCGCCGGCGCCCGCGCGGATCGTGATGACCGCGGCTCGGGCATCCCACTCGCCGTTGAGCAGCGTCTGCACCTCCAGGTCGCCGAGCACCTTCTGGATGCTCGCGAGCTCCTGCTGGGCCTCGGCCACCGAGTCGGCGTCGTCGGCCTCGTTGGCCATCTCGACAAGCACCTCGAGGTCGTCGAGCCGCGACTCGATGCTCGTGATCTTCGCGAGGTCAGACTGTCGGTGACTCAGGGCGCTGGTGATCTTCTGGGCGGCGGCAGGGTCGTCCCAGAGATCGGGCTCGCCGGCCTGCTCGCTCAGCTCCCGGATGTCGGACTCGAGTTGTTCGACGTCGACGACGGAACGGATGTCCGCAAACGTCGATCGAAGGGCGGCAATCTGGTCGGATATATCGAGCTCGCTCATGTCGGCCCCAGCCTACCCGTGCTCGGGCGTGGTGATCCCTGAGGGTAATATCGGGCAGGCCATGACCACTGCCGCGCCGCCCTTCGACTGGCGCAAGATGGCCCTCCCCGTGTACCTCCCGACGCTGCTGTTCGCGATCGGCGAGGGCGCGATCATCCCCATCATCCCGATAGTCGCTGACGGTCTGGGCGCCACGCTCGCAATCGCCGGGCTCATCGCCGCGATGATCATGCTCGGCCATCTGCTCGGCGACATCCCGAGCGGCTGGCTGGTCTCCCGCATCGGCGAGCGCCCGGCGATGATCGGTGCCGCCCTCGTCGCCATCGTCGGCCTGGGCACGGCGACCCTCGCCCCGAATCCGGCCGTGCTCGGCCTCGGCATCCTGCTCGTCGGAATCGCGACGGCCGTGTTCGCCCTCGCCCGGCACGCCTTCATGACCACCTTCGTGCCGCAGCCCTACCGCGCCCGCGCCCTCTCAACCCTCGGCGGCACCTTCCGGCTCGGCTACTTCATCGGGCCGTTCCTCGCGGCCGGCGTCATCGCGCTCACCGGGTCGACCTCAGCGGTGTTCCTCATCCACATCGTCGGATGCCTCGGTGCCGCGGCCGTGCTGCTCCTGCTGCGGGACCCCGCAGCGACCTTCGGTGCGGGGCGGGCGGCCCGCGGCACCCCGACTCCCGGCGAGGCGTTCGTGGCCGAGGAGGTGCGCGGGCTGTTCCGCACGATCTGGGAGTCTCGACAGGTTCTCGCGCGACTCGGCACGGGCGCCGCGCTCATCGGCGCCCTCCGGGCCAGCCGTGCGGTGATCCTGCCGCTGTGGGCGGTGAGCATCGGCATCAGCGACACCGGAACCGCCATCATCATCGGCATCGCCGGCGGAATCGACTTCGCCCTGTTCTACGTGAGCGGCCAGGTGATGGACAGGTTCGGGCGGCTGTGGGCCGCGGTGCCCTCGATGCTCGGCCTCGGAGCCGGTCACCTCGTACTCGCCGGCAGCGGGGCCCTGCCCGGCAATCTCGTCTGGTTCATCGCCGTCGCGATGTTCCTCGCACTCGCCAACGGCCTCGGCAGTGGACTGTTGATGACGCTCGGCTCCGACCTCGCCGACACGAGAAACCCGGCGCCGTTCCTCGGGGCCTGGCGGTTCACCGGGGACATCGGCGGGGCCGCGGCGCCTCTTGTGATCGCGGCGGCGACGGCCGCGTTCTCGCTCGCCGTCGCCAGCAGCGTGATGGGCGTGCTCGGCCTGCTCGGCGCGGGCGTGCTGCTGCGCTACGTACCGCGGTTCGTACCCCGCGGGAGACGCTGACCGGCGGGCAGTCACTCTCCCGCGATGGCGCGTGCCCAACACAGGAGATCCGGCGACACGCCGCGGTGTTTGTCCACCCGATTCGGCGTGGCGCCGAATCTCCTGTGTCACACACGGCCGACAGCGACTCAACCTCAGCCGGGGACCCGAGACACCCTAGGCAGCGGTGCCCGCGCAGAGGAGAATTCCCGCATGGAGGAGCGACCCGGCACGGATCCGGACAATCGGGCGCAACTGCTCGCGACGGAGCACTCGAGCGTGCTGGCCTCGCGGGGCACCACCCAGAGCGAAGTACTCACTCGAATCAACATGTTCCTCACCTTCGCGTCGGCCGGGCTCGTCAGCCTCGCCCTCGTGGGCCAGGCCACGGACTTCGCGGGGGACTTCGCCGTGTACTCGATCGTGATTCTCGGCGTTGTCACCCTCGTCGGCGCACTCACCCAGGTGCGCGTCACCAACGTCAGCATGGAAGACCTGATGTACGTGGTCGCCATGAACCGGCTTCGTGCGTCCTATCTTGAGCTCGAGCCGACCATCGCGCCGTTTCTGATGAGCTCCCCGCACGACGACCTCGCCGGCGTCGTGCGGACGTACTACTTCCTCGGTCCGTCCCGCGGGTTCAGCCAGATTGCCGGCAGCAGCGTGGTCTTCATTGCCGCGGTGAACTCGGCCGTGATCGGCCTCCTCGCCGCCGCGGCCGCGAGCTCGTCCGGCGCTCCAACCGAGCTGCGCGTCATCGTTGGCGCCGCGCTCGGCATCGCCTACTTTGCGGCATCGTTCGCGTGGGGTGCCTCGGTCTACTTCCGTTTCTGGCGCGCGTACACCCCGCAGCATCCGACCCCGGAGCATCCGGCTCCGCACCACGGCGGCCATTGAGGCGTCACGCGCCGATCTTCCCGAAGGAATTCCTGCTGCTGATCTTGCCGCGCTCGTCGAACTCGCCCAGGTCGAGGCCGCGCACCTCAATCCGCTCGCCCGAGAGTGACGTGCCGGTCAGCATCCACTCCGAGACACCGACGCCGTCAGCGCAGACCCGGTATTGATCACCCACGATGACGGGCGGGCGGTCACTCTCACGCGATGACGCGTGCCCAACGAAGGAGATTCGGCGACACGCCGCGCCATCCGTCCACCCGATTCGGCAGGGCGCCGAATCTCCTGCCAAACGCGCGCACAAGCCGCCTTCGCTCCGACGCTGAGCACCCTCCACTACGCGCACAGGACACACGATTCTCTGCATCCGCGCTGTCGACCGATGGCCCGCCGAATCGGTACCCTGAGCCATGGTTTCTCCCGAGGCGATGCTCGCCTTCGCCCTCGTCTCGATCCCACTGATCCTGCTCCCGGGGCCAAGCGTGCTGTTCGTGATCGGCCGGGCGCTGTCGCTTGGCAGGATCGGCGCCCTGCTGAGCGTGGTCGGCAACGCGCTCGGCTCGCTCGTCGCCGGCCTTGCCGTCGCCTTCGGCGTCGGGGTGGTCGTTCAGCAGTCGGTGGTGCTCTTCACGGTACTCAAGGTCGCCGGCGGCCTCTACATCATCTACCTCGGGGTGCAGGCGATCCGCCACCGCAACCCGGTGGCGGATGCCGACACCCGCCGCATCGTCGTCCGCAGCAAACTGCGCCTGCTGCGCGAGGGCTTCGTCGTGGGAGTCACCAACCCCAAGACCATCGTGTTCCTGATCGCTGTGCTCCCCCAGTTCGTCGACCACTCGGCCGGCGGGGTGCCCGCCCAGATGGCGTCGCTCGCGGCCGTATTCATCGCGGTCGCGGTCGTGCTCGACAGCGGCTGGGCACTCGCCGCCGGCGCCGCGCGTGACTGGTTCGCCCGCTCACCCCAGCGGCTGAGCCGGCTCGGCGCGACCGGCGGCGTGCTGATGGTCGGCATCGGCGCGGCGACCCTCTTTGTGGGTAACGGCAAGGACTGACACATACCTAGCCGAACACCGACCGCCCCACCGCAGTGACCTCAAGGCGCAGCCCCTCCGGCACGAGCAGGCTCAACAATGGCGGGCGCCACCAGGCCGACAGGGTGACCGTGGCGCTGCGGCCGTCGAGGGTCTCGGCCTGCTCGACGCTCAGCGATTCGAAGCGCGTCGTCGGCGCGACCGCGAGGTACTCGCCGACCGCCGCCGCGACCTCCGCCGAGTCGAGGGACGGGCGGAATCCGGATGCCGTCGGCGTCACGTCCTCGAGCGCGAACGATTCGGCGCCGGCGAGCGCTGCGCCATCGGCGAGGCTGAACAGTCGGGACCGCTCGAGGTAGAGCGAGGTAGCCGAGGCGCCGAGCAGCACGACGACGAGGCACAGGAACCCGTAGAAGATCGTCAGCAGCATTATCGAGCCCTCGTCCGCGTCGGTGCCCGGGCGCGAGCTCACGGCGCCTGGTCCGCTGTGAACCGCGAGACCTGCTGCGTCGCCGTCGCCTCGAGCTGGATGCCGAGTGGGGCGTTCAGGTCGAGAACCGACGGCACGAGTGGGAGGGTGACAACGACACCGACCGTCACCGTGACCGAGCCGAGCCGTTCCAGGCACTCCCCCGGCGTCGGGCTGCAGAGCACAGCCAGCTCGTACTCCGCCGCCAGCCCGTGGTCAGCGAGCGCAACCTCGACGGCTCGGCGGGCCGCAGCATCGGCGGCACCCTCGTCGACAGCCTGCACGTAGACGCGGGCCGCCTGCCGCGCCGCGCCCTCGACGGCGAGCGCCCCGCCCTGCACCGCGGCGATCGCGAGCGTCAGGTAGATCAGCGGCACGAGCAGGATCATCCCCGTCGTTATGAACTCGAGCGCCGCCGAGCCCTCGTCACGCGGCATCCGCACCGCCCGGATCTCAATCGAGCGTCTCGACGGCCCCATGCCCGGTCACCTCCAGCATCCGGTCGGGTCCGAGCAGGCCCAGCAGCGGCAGCGGCGCCCGCACTGTGACGCTCGCGGCCGGATGCCCGAGGAAGTCGCCGTAGGCCGCCGTCACATCGCCGGCGTAGGCGTCGCCGAGGGCCACCGAGAGCAGGTCAGTGGTGCGCCGTACCCCGTCGCCGAGTCCATTGTCGGCGAGCGCCGCCACCCTGGCACCCTCCCCGGCGGCGTCGATGACGGTGTTGCGCACGTGCAGGGCAAGGCCGAACTGCATCACCGACAGCGTCAGCACGGTCAGCAGGGCGCCGACGAGCACGAATTCCGCGGCCGCGGAGCCGTCATCACCGCCACACCGGGGGCGCATGTCGGTCAGAAGCTCGTGACGCGCTCGATCGCCTGCTCGAACACCCCGCTGAGCGCGGGGCCGGCGAGCGCCCAGATGAGGATCACGAGGCCGGCGGTCATGAGAGTGATCAGCACCCAGCCGGGCACGTCCCCCCGGTCATCGTGCAGGCGGCGGATCAGTGGTTCGCGGAGCCTGTTCATGGAGTCCCTTTCGGTTGCGGCGGTCAGAATCCCAGCTGGAGTACGAAGATTCCCGGGTAGATGGCGAAGACGATGGTGATCGGCAGGATCAGGAAGACCAGCGGCACGAGCATCGCGACCTCCTTCTTTCCGGCAGTCTCGAGCAGATCCCGCTTGGCCTCGTCGCGAGCATCCTGCGCCTGAGCGCGCAGCACCTCGGCGAGCGGGGTGCCACGCTCGAGTGCGCCGACGACCTGCTCGACGGCCCGCGAAAGCGCCGGGAGCCGGATGCCGTCGGCGAGCTCCTGCAGCGATTGGGCGAACGGCAGCCCGGTGTTCACCGCGGCGACGGTCGAGGCGAGCTCGGTGGCCAGCTCCCCGCGGCTGATGCGCGCCACCCGGCGGATCGCGTCGAGGATCCCCTCGCCGGCGGAGAGGCTGAGCGTCAGAAACTCCAGCACGGTCGGTAGCTCCTCGGTCATCCTCGTCAGGCGCGCTGTCGCAGCGCGCTGCAGCAGGTGGTCCCGCAGGAAGATACCCGCGACGCCGCAGAACACCACGATCGCAAGCTGAAGCCCGAGTGGAATCGACCTCACCGCGACGAACAGCGCCGCGACACCGGTGCCGATGCCGAGCCCGCCGAGCGCCCAGGCCAGTTGTTGCGAGCGGAAGGCCTCCGGACCGATCGTCGCCCCGGACTGGCGCAACCGGAGGCGGATGCTGCCCGGACCGCCGAGCGCGGTGCCGAGAAGCGCCCGAAGGCGGTCGAGCGCGGGGCTGAATAGCGTGCCGACGATGGGGAGCGGGTTGACGGTACGCCGGGCGAGGAGCGCCCGGGCGCCGGGCGACACATCGACAAGGTACGGCGCAACCCGGTAGAGCAGGCGCGGGCGGTTGAGTCTCGGCACGACACCGAGTAGCGACCACAGCCCGAAGCCGAGCGCGAGTCCGCAGACGACTGCCCACGCCACCACCGGCGTCAACGGAACCATCGCTGCTCCCGCGGCATCCGTCCGATCCCCACCATCACCCGGTAGGCGACGACCGTGATGCCGAGCCCTCCGACGATGATCGCCATGCCGGCCGCCGTGTTGTAGGCCGCGGCGGCCTCCGGCCTCGTCGCGAGCAGGATCAGGATGATCCACGGCGCGGCAACGCCGAGCCTGGCGGCGTTCATCACCCAGGACTGCCGTGCCTCGACCTCGGAGCGCAGCGCCGCCTCCTGGCGCAGATACGCGGCGAGGTTGCGCAGCACGGTCGTGAGCTCCGACCCGCCGACCTCGCGGGACATCCGAAGTGTCTCGAGCACACGGTCCGCGACGGGGTCGGCGAGGCGGTTCTTCAGCTCGTCGACACTGAGGCCGAAGTTGCCTGTTGCCCGGTAGCCGCGCTCGAACTCCGCGAACGACTCCCGCACGGCGGGCGGCCCGGTGTGCGCGAGCGACACGACGCTGTCGGGCAGGGCGAGGCCCGATCGCACGGCCGATACGAGGTGGTCGACGATGTCCGGCCAGACCGCGCGGCTGGCCGTGATGCGCGCCCGCGCACGGGAGGCGATGACGACCCCGGGAAGGGCAAGCGCGACGAGGCCGACGACGACGGCGAGCGCGAGCACGGGCACGATCGCGAAGGTCAGCGCCGCGCCCGCGATGCCGAGCATCACCGACACCGCCGCGAGCGCCGACAGCGTGACATCGTGCAGCCCGGCCTGCTCGAGACTGTCGCGCACGCGCTGGACCTGACGTGGCGGTGGACGCCGCTGGGCGACCCCCGCCGGCCAGAGGAACGGCGACGCGGCGAGCAGCAGGCCGAGACCGAGGGCCACGCCGAGCAGGATGGTCATCCGCGCACCCCCGACAGCACCGCGGCGAGGTCGAAGCCCCCGGCGGTGAAGCCCGCGGTCTTCGCGGGGTAGCTTCCCGTCGCCGCGAGCACGTGGTGCTCGAGCCGGAAGATCGTGCTGGCCTCGATGACCGTTCCCGTCACGACACCGCTCGGCGCGACGATCTCGGTGATCCGCCGCCGGCCAGACCGCTCAAGCTCGCAGTGCACGACGATGTCGATGACGCTCGCCACGGTCGGCACCACGAATGATGAGTCGATGTTGCGGCCGGCGAGCAGCGGCAGCGTCGCGAGCTTCGCGAGGGCGTCCCGTGCGCCGTTCGCGTGAATCGAGCACATTCCGGGTAAGCCGGAGTTCAGGGCGATGAGCAGGTCGAGGGCCTCCGCCTCGCGCACCTCGCCGACGACCAGCCGGTCGGGGCGCATCCGCAGGGCCTCCTTGATGAGGCGACGCAGCGTGATCTCGCCGGTGCCCTCAAGGCTCGGCTGGCGGCACTGCATCGCGACGGTGTCGCGGGCGGCCAGGTCGAGCTCGAAGGTCTCCTCCACCGTGACGATGCGCTCGGAGGGACGCGCGACCGACAGCAGGGCGTTCAGCAGCGTGGTCTTGCCGCTCTGGGTAGCCCCGGAGACGAGGATGTTCTGCCCCGCGAGCACGCACATGCGCCGGAACTCAGCCGACTGGTGGGTGAGCGAACCGAGTGCGACGAGGCGGTTCAGGTCGCGGATGCGGGCGGTGAACTTGCGGATGTTGACGGCCCAGTGCTTCTGCGTGACATCCGGGATCACCACGTGCAGTCGCGACCCGTCGGCGAGCGACGCGTCGACGAAGGGCGAGCTGAGGTCGACTCGGCGGCCGGAGGACTGCAGCATCCGCTCGACAAGATCTCGCACTTCGGTGCCGGTCAGGCGGATGCTGGTCAGCTCGGGCACCCCGTGCCGCGCGATGAACACCCGCTCTGGGCCGTTGATCCAGATCTCCTCGACCTCCGGATCGTCGAAGTGCGGCTGCAGCACCCCGAAGCCCGTGATCGTCGCGACGATCTGCCGCGCCGCGAGCTCCTCGTCGGCGAGCATCGGGAGGGAGCCGCCGAGGGCACGCTCGCTGTAGCGTTCCACCGCGTCGCGGACGTAGCGGCCCGCGAGCTCCCTGTCGCTGCCGAGGTCGACCCCGTCGAGGCGCACACGCTCGCGCACCTGGTCGGTGATGAGACTCAGCGCGGACGGCATTGGGCCATCATGGGCGCGCGGACGGATCCGCGAGCCGGGTTATCCACAGGACGGAGGCGAGGGCTTTCCACGAGTCCCGGGGAACGACAGTCAGGGGAGGTGTCCCCGCGGGCGATCCACCGGCGGTGTCTACTATCGCGACATGACCTCGCTCGAACTTGCCCGGCTCACCGACGTGGCCACTGACGACCTCGTCGCACTGATGACCCATCCGCTGATGCGGCGTCATATGCCGCTCCTGGGCGACCGCTTCACCGAGTCCGACGCTCGCGCGTTCGTCGCTTGCAAGGAGCGGTTGTGGGCGGAGCACGGCTACGGGCCGTGGGCGATCTACCCTGACGGGCGCTTTGCCGGGTGGGGCGGACTGCAACCCGAGGCGGGCGACGCGGACCTTGCGCGCGTGCTGCATCCGCATTTCTGGGGACGAGGACGCCAGATCTACGACGAGTTCATCCGACGCGCGTTCGGGGAGATGGGGTTTGTCCGGGTGACGGCCCTGCTGCCGTCCAGCCGCGTGGCGCCACGGGCGCTCGAGCGCCTCGGCTTTCGGCGAGATGGAGAGGTCGACCTGAACGGCGAGCGGTTCGCACGCTACGTGCTTGAGAACCCGACGCCACAGCAGTAGCCGGAGCCGGAGCCACTTGAGCGAAGCCGCACGGCGCCGACATCGCATACGCCTCGAGCGGCTCCGGCCATCCGCTCTCCGGGAGCAGGTCGCGCAGGCTCGCGTCACGGTCCAAGCCCAGCACGACGCGAGTGTCGATGTTGGCCGGGTCGATCTGGCGGATGAACTCCCGGCAGCGGCCGCACGGCGGCAATGCGTGACCCGGTGGCGTCCGTCGCCCGCGCGACTGACCCGAGGAACCCGTGACCGCCCCCACCGGTACACTTGAGCCGCTCGCGGGAGTGGTGAAATTGGTATACACGCAGGTTTTAGGTACCTGTGCCGAAAGGCGTGAGGGTTCGAGTCCCTTCTCCCGCACTGGTGGTGCCGCATTGCTGCGTGCGCGGCCGCGTCAGGCGAGGCGTGTTGTGGTGCCAGCCCAAGGTGGCGGGCGACAAAGTGCCGGGCGACAAGACGGCGCTGCGGGTCAGAAGGCGGTGCTGGGCAGGTCCTTCTCGCCGTCGGCGATCGCCGTGACGATGCGCTGCGCGACGGCATCCGGGTCCAGGCCGGTCGGGAACGCGGGCGCTGTGCCCGCGATGGCCCGGGTCGCCAGCCCCGTCTCGGTGTGCCCCGGGCGGGCATCGACGATGCGGATGCCGGCGCGGCGCAGTTCCCTCGACGCCGCCTTGGTGAACGCAGCGAGCGCAGACTTCGAGGCCGAGTAGGCGGCCAGTCCCGCGGTCGGCGCCTCGGAGACGACCCCACTGAGGGTGACGATGAAGGGCTCCCGGCCCGCGGCTCCGGATTCGACCAGATGTGGCATCGCCTCACGGATGAGCCGGATCGGGGCGAGCGTGTTGATGTCGAACAGCTCGCGCAGGGCAGCATCCGTCACCTCGCCGACCGGTCCGAACGCCACCGCGCCGGCAGCGATGACGACCCCGTCCAGACGTCCGTGAGCGCCAATTGCGGCGGCGACGACAGCGGCAGCGGCAGCCTCATCCCGCAGGTCGGCCACGAAAGCGTCGGGTCCGCTGATCGTCGCGGGATTGCGGGCGGCACGCACAACGGTCGCGCCGGCGTCGGCGAGGAGGCCGGCAATGCGGGTGCCGAGGCCGCCGGATGCGCCGACGACGAGCACGACGGATTCTTCAAGGTTGGTCATGTCTTCACCCTAGGTCGGCGCTGTCAATCCGGGGCGGGCTCGCAGCAGACACCCGCTACTCTGACAGGAAGACAACCGTGATGGCCGGAGCCGCATCGCGGTCAACGACTGGAGATTCGTGCTTGACCTTCTCGCGCTTCTTCCTGCGGCCCTGATCCCGTGGTTGGACCCCAAGACCCTCATTGAGGGGTTCGGGGCCTTTGCGCTGATCGGCGTCTGCTTCATCGTGTTCGCCGAGACAGGTCTCCTCGTCGGATTTCTGCTCCCCGGTGACACTCTGCTCGTCATCACGGGGCTGCTCACGTTCTCGCGGGTCATCGACTTCGATATCTGGTGGGTATGCCTGGCGATCGGCTTGTCGGCGTTCGTGGGCGGCGAGGTCGGCTACTTCATCGGGCACAAGCTCGGGCCACGGGTCTTCGAACGGAAAGAGAGCGGCGTGTTCAGCCGCAAGAACGTCGAGCGTACGAACGCGTTCTTCAAGAAGTACGGCGGGCTGAGCGTGATCCTCGCCCGGTTCGTGCCGATCCTGCGCACCTTCGTGCCCGTCGCGGCCGGGATCGGCCACATGGACTACCGCAAGTACACCCTCTACAACTTCATCGGCGCGATGGTCTGGGGAGCTGGCCTCACCTTTGCGGGATTCCTGCTCGGTCTCATCCCGCCCGTGGCGCGGTTCGTGACCGACTACATCGACCTCATTTTGATCGCGGCCGTCGTCCTCACGCTCATCCCGACGATCTACCACTACGTTCAGTCGACGCGCGAGGCGAAGAAGGCTCGCCTGGAGGGAGTCGCGCGCCTCACGGACGACGAGGTCGTACTGAACCAGCAGTACTTCGACCAGAAGCCGGACGCGCAGTAACGACGCGATTCAGTCGGTCGAGCCTGTCGGGGTGCCGAGGCGGGCGGCGAGGGCGTCCCTCGACTGCTGCGCCGCTCGCCGAACTTCTTTCTCCGGATCACGGAGCAACGCCGCTATCGTCTCGACGTTGTCGACGGTGCCGACCGCCGCGAGCGCGTGCGCGGCCGCGGCGCGGACCCGGGGCACGTCGTCAGCGGTGAGCTCGACCATCTTCGTGGCGACGTGCAGTTCGCGGGCCAGCGCCACCCTCGCGCACATCTCGCGCACCCGCCAGGCCTGATTATCGAGTCCGGCGATCACCGCGGACACCGCGGACGGGTTCCAGACATGGAGCAGCGCCCGGGCACCCCAGAGTTCCGGCCAATAGAGCGGCGGCGCTCCGTCGAGCAGCCCCTGCGCGTGTCGGCCTCCGACATAGAGGAGGAAGTCCTCGCCGGCGTTGGCACCGCCCATGAGGGCGATCGAGCGGACAACGACGTCGTCCTCGCCGTATCGGGCGACGGCCGCGGCGAGGCGGTCGGCGACGGGAAGGTCGAGGGGCACGGACGAATCTGACGAGGCTTTGTTCTGCATTTGTCGTCAACGCTACCGCGCCGAAAGGTCAGTCGGTCGAGATCCAGATGGATGCTGCCGCTTCCGCGCCGAGATCGAGTTCGCGCGCAGCTCCGTCGGCACCATCCAGGCGGACCGCGAGGGAACCGCCGAACGGGCGCCGGCCGACCACTGTGATGTGGGCATCCAGCGTGATCCCCTCGGCAGTAAGGTATCTCAGGAGCGCGGGATCGCGGTCGCTGATGCGCACGACCGCGCCGGCCGAGCCGTCCGACGCGTCGAGCAGCCGGAGAGCCGCCGGGCGGACGATCGAGCCGTCGGCCGCAGGAATGGGATCGCCGTGCGGGTCGCGGATCGGCTGACCGAGCCGGTCGGCGATCGCCCCGAGCAACCGGTCGCTCAGCGCATGCTCGAGCACCTCGGCTTCGTCGTGAACCTCGTCCCAGTCGTAGCCGAAGTGCTCGACGAGCCAGGTCTCGATGAGGCGGTGGCGGCGCACCATGCGCAGGGCGAGCACCGTGCCCGCAGCGGTGAGGGTCACCGCTCCGTAGGGCACGTGTACGACAAGTCCCGACCTGCCGAGCTTCTTGACCATCTCGGTGACCGATGAGGCGGCGAGGCCGAGCCTCGACGCGAGCTCCGACGGAGTGATCGCGTCCGGCTGCCACTCAGTGTGCGAGTAGATCGCCTTGACGTAGTCCTCGACGGCGACGCCATCCACTGTCTGCGGGCTCATCTGTTCGTCCTATCCGCTGAAAATGGTCAGGAAGATGAGCGCGACATTGAGCGACACGACCAGCAGGACGATGATACCCAGCACCCACCGCACGGGGGCTCCGTTGACCTGCTCGTGCATGAGCGCACGATCGTTGGTGAGCCGCAGTAGCGGGATGAGCGCGAAGGGAATGCCGAAGCTCAGCACCACTTGGCTGACGACGAGCGCCCCGGTCGGGTCGACACCCGCGCCGAGCAGAGCGAGCGCGGGGATCAGCGTGACGAATCGGCGCACCAGGAGCGGGATCCGCTTGTGCAGCAGGCCCTCCATGATCGTGGCACCCGCGTACGACCCCACGGAAGTCGACGCGAGGCCCGAGGCCAGCAGCCCGACAGCGAACACGAGCGCGATCCCGGGCCCGAGTGCCCCCGCGATGGCCGCATGCGCGCCCTCGATCGTGTCGGTCCCCCGGGCGCCCTGCAGGTTGGCGGCGGCGAGCAGCAGCATCCCGAGGTTGACGATCCCGGCGATCCCGAGCGCGAGGCCGACATCCCAGCGGGTGGCGCGGAGGATGCGGATGCGCGCCGGCACGCTCGTCGCGTGGCCGTGGCGGTCCCGGGCGAGCGCGGAGTGCACGTAGATCGCGTGCGGCATGACCGTCGCGCCGAGCATGCTCGCGGCGAGGAGCACGGAGTCCGTCCCCTCGAAGCGTGGCACCAGCCCGGACACGATGCCCCCGGCGTCCGGTGGGTTCACCACGAGTCCAGCGAGGAATCCGATCCCGATGATCGCGAGCAGGCCGATGATGATGGACTCGAACGGGCGCTGGCCGTAGCGGTTCTGGGTCGCGAGCAACACCATCGACACGATTCCGACGATGAGCCCACCGAGGAACAGCGGAATGTCGAACAGCAGGTAGAGGGCGATGGCACCGCCGATCACCTCCGCCAGGTCGGTGGCCACCGCGATGAGCTCCGCCTGCACCCAGAAGGCGCGACGGGAGCGGGTGCCCAGGCGCTGGCCGAGTAGCTGCGGGAGTGTGCGGCCGGTCACGATTCCGAGCTTCGCGGATTGGTACTGCACGACCGCGGCCATGACGTTCGCAGTCACGATCACCCAGACCAGGAGGTAGCCGTAGCGCGCACCGCCCGTGAGGTTCGCCGCAACGTTGCCGGGATCCACATAGGCGATCGCGGCGACGAACGCCGGTCCGAGCAGGAGGACGCCCCTCAGGCTTTTTCGGTCGTCCACTAGTTCTGTTTTCGGCATCCCGAAACTCTAGCCGAGCAGCTGCTCCCGCACCACCACGATGAGGCGCTCGAAGGCGATCGCCCGATGGCTGATCGCGTTCTTCTCGTCCGGGGTCAGCTCGGCGGACGAGACCGAGTAGCCGACCGGCGAGAAGATCGGGTCGTAACCGAAGCCGTGGGTTCCGACCTCCTCGCGCAGCACCGTACCGGGCCAGATTCCCGTCTCTACGTGCTCGAAGCTGGCGGCGAGTTCCGGCGGGCCGTCGGGGCCGACCGAGCCGACCGCCGGTGGAACGACGAGGGCGGCTGCGCACTCGAAGTGCGCGCTGCGCGACGACTCTTCGGCGAGGTTCTCGAGCAGCATTCGGCGGTTGTCTCCGTCGTCACGGGTGCCCGCGTACCGGGCGGAGTGGATGCCAGGGGCTCCGCCGAGCGCGTCGACGCAGATGCCCGAGTCGTCGGCAATAGCGGGAAGACCTGTGTGCAGTGCCGCGGCGCGGGCCTTGATCAAGGCGTTCTCGGCGAACGTGTCGCCGTCTTCAACCGGCTCCGGGCCGTCGTAGCCGATGAGTTCGATGCCCTCGAGCTGTGGACCGAGGATGCGGCGCAGCTCCTCGACCTTGTGTGCGTTGTGGGTCGCGAGCACGAGTCTCACGCTCAGCCCCTCAGGCTCGCGAGCTGCAGCTCGGTGAGGGTGGAGGTGCCGCCGACCGCGAGGTCGAGCAGAGCGTCGAGCTCGCGCCGGTCGAACGGGGCGGCCTCGGCGGTGCCCTGCACCTCGACGAACAGCCCGCGGCCGGTGACGACGACGTTCATGTCAGTGTCCGCGCGCACGTCCTCGGTGTAGGCGAGGTCGAGCATGGGCACTCCCCCGACGATCCCGACCGAGACCGCGGCGACGCTGTCGATCAGCGGCTTCGCATTCTGACCGATGAACCGCTTGCTGCGTCCCCACTCGAGAGCGTCGGCGAGCGCGACGTACGCCCCCGTGATGGCCGCGGTGCGCGTGCCGCCATCGGCCTGCAGCACGTCACAGTCGATGACGATCGTGTTCTCGCCCAGCGACTTCATGTCGACGACGGCGCGCAGCGAGCGGCCGATGAGGCGGGAGATCTCGTGCGTGCGCCCGCCGATGCGGCCCTTGACCGACTCGCGGTCCATGCGGTCGTTCGTCGAGCGGGGCAGCATGGCGTACTCGGCGGTGACCCAGCCCTTGCCCTTGCCTGCCATCCAGCGGGGAACGCCGTTCGTGAACGACGCGGTGCAGAGCACCTTGGTTCGTCCGAACGAAATGAGCGCCGAGCCCTCGGCCTGCTCGCTCCAGCCTCGCTCGATCGTGACGGCGCGCAGCTCGTCGCTCGCGCGGCCGTCCTTGCGGGGGGCGATGATGGGGAGGGCGTTGGTCATTGTTGCCTTTCAGGTAGGTGGATGACTCCAGTCTCGACCAGTTCGACGTTCTGGACCTCTGGTCCGAGGAACCGCCTGGCGAGGGACATGAATTCGGACTGGCTGTCGCCGGTTGCCTCGAACCGATAGATCGGCTTCGCGCCGGCAGAGCGTTCGAGGCCGTGCTTGACGAGCGTGCGATAGACGTCGAACGCCGTCTCCTCCGCGCTCGAGACGAGGGTGACACCGTCGCCCATGACGTACTGGATTGCCGCCGACATCAGCGGATAGTGGGTGCAGCCGAGCACGAGCGTGTCGATTCGGGCGGCCTTGAGCGGGGCGAGGTAGCCGCCTGCGACAGCGAACAGCTCGTCGCCGCTCGTCACGCCGGCCTCGACGAACTCGACGAAGCGGGGACAGGCGCGCGTGAACAGTTCCAGGTGCGGTGCCGCGGCGAACGCGTCCTCGTAGGCGCGGGAGGACACCGTGCCCGCCGTGCCGATCACCCCCACCCGGGAGTTGCGGGTCTGCCGCACGGCGGCACGCACGGCCGGCTGGATGACCTCGACGACGGGGATGCCAAGGCCCTGTGTGTACCGCTCGCGGGCGTCGCGGAGCATCGCTGCCGACGCGGTGTTGCAGGCGATCACGAGCATCTTCACACCCTGGGCGACGAGGTCGTCCAGCACCGCGAGGGTGTATTCGCGCACCTGCGCGATCGGCTTCGGACCGTAAGGTGAGTGCGCCGTGTCGCCGACATAGAGCACCGACTCGTTCGGCAATTGGTCGATGATCGCCCTCGCGACGGTGAGCCCACCCACCCCGGAGTCGAAGATTCCTATCGGCGCGTCGCTCACGGAAGTCGAGTTTACCGACGTGCGGGCGGGACCGCTGTCGCGCTAGAGAGTGTCCCGGCGAGATTCCTGGTCGACGACGGCCTCCCTGTCCGCGAGCCGGCGCAGCCCGGCGAGGGGCTGGGCCATGCGGTGATTACCGCGCAGCACCGGTTCGACCCGGTCGAGGAACGCCCAGTAGCCGGCCGTGAACGGGCACGCGTCGGGCCCGAGCCTGACCTTGGGGTTGAAACGGCAGCCGCCGCAGTAGTCCGTCATCGTGGAGATGTAGGCGCCGCCGGCCGCGTACGGCTTCGTCGCGACGATGCCGCCGTCGGCGTGCTGGGACATTCCGATCACGTTCGCGGGCATGACCCACGGCGTGCCGTCGACGAACATGCTGACGAACCAGTCGTTGAGTTGTCTGGGCTCGTAGCCGCGCTGAAGTGCATGGTTGCCGATGATCATGAGCCGTTGGATGTGATGGGCCCATCCGTGCTCGGCCACGCCGCGGATCGACTGGCTCAGGCAGTTGGCCTCGATCCGATCGGCGTCGAGTTCGAGCAGGGCCGCCGGAAGCGGCTCGTGCGCGCCGAGCGCGTTGTGGGAGTTGGTGTAGTCCTCGCCCAGCCGCCAGTAGAGGTGCCATACCCAGTCACGCCAGCCGGCGATCTGCCGCACGACGCCCTCGACGCTGGCGATCGGTGCACGGCCCGCCCGGAACTCCGCCACCACCGTGTCAATCACCTCGACCGGGTCGATGAGGCCCAAATTCAGGGGCGCGCTCAGCAGTGAGTGCGCCATCGTCCAGTCGCCCGTGAGCGTCGCATCCTCGAAGGGTCCGAAATCTCCCAGCCTGCTCTCGACGAAGTCGGCGAGCACCGCCTTCGCCTCGGCAGCGGTCGCCGCAAATCGGCGCGGGCCGTCGGCGCCGACCAGTCGCACGCGGCCCTCAGCCTGCCACCGGTCGAGGTCGGCGCGCACCTCGGCGTCGATCTCGTCCTCCTCAGGCCAGCGCGGCTCGGGAAGTCCGAGCGTCACCGCATTCTTCGGCGGCCGCTGCCTGTTGTCGTGGTCATAGTTCCATTGGCCGCCGGCTGGGGTGTCCCCGTCCATGAGGATGCCCGTGCGTTGCCGCATCGCGCGATAGAAGTCCTCGAGCAGCAGCCGTTTGGCGCCGCGCCGGTCGGCCCAGGCGGCGAACTCCGCCTCGCTCGTGACGAAGCCACGGCTCGGGAGGACCTGGGCCCCGACCTCCCGGACCAACGCCCGCGCCCGGTATGAGGTGGGATCGATGACCTCCAGGTCGTCGCGGCCAGCGACCGCATCGCGGTACCGGTGCACCTGGTGGAACTCCACCCTGTCGCCGAGCTCCGCCGCGCGGTGCCGGATGGCCGACAGGATCAGGTGGGCCTTCGCGCGGTGGATGGGCCCCCGCTCAAACACCGAACGCGCCTCGACGAGCAGCATCCGCCCGCCGTCGTCGAACTGCTCACCCAGCTGGCCAGCGAGAATCCAGCGAACACGCTCCATGCCACCCACCTCCCGTGCTGGGAATGCTAGCTGCCCAGATCACGCCGAAGCTGCACGCGGCCTAGGCTCGAGACCATGACGACCGCGCTGCTGACCGATCGCTACGAACTCACGATGATCGACGCCGCCATCAGGGCGGGCACCCACGACCGCGAATGCGCGTTCGAGGTATTCGCGCGCCGTCTGCCGGATGGCCGGCGGTACGGGATCAACGCGGGAACCGGGCGGCTGCTCGACCTCATCGCCGACTTCCGGTTCGGCGACGCCGAGCTCACCTGGCTGCGCGACAGCCGAGTCGTCACCGCACCGACGCTCGACTGGCTGGCCGACTACCGCTTCAGCGGTGACATCTGGGGATACCGGGAGGGCGAGGCCTACTTCCCGAACTCCCCGCTCCTGGTCGTGCAGGGCAGCTTCGCGGAGGCCGTCGTGCTCGAGACCCTCACCCTTAGCGTGCTCAACTACGACAGCGCGGTCGCGAGCGCCGCCGCCCGGATGGTGGGCGTCGCCAACGGGAGGCCGATCGCCGAGATGGGGTCTCGCCGGGCGAGCGAGCGCAGCGGGGTCGCCGCAGCGCGCGCCGCGTTCATCGCCGGGTTCGGGGCGACGAGCAACCTCGAGGCCGGGCGCACCTGGGGCATTCCCACGATGGGGACGGCGGCGCACGCGTTCACCCTCCTGCACGATACCGAGGAGCAGGCCTTCCGAGCCCAGGTCGACGCCCTCGGCCCCTCCACGACACTGCTCGTCGACACGTACGACGTGAAGGAGGCGGTCGATCTCGCGGTCAAGGTGGCGGGCCCCTCTCTCGGCGCGGTGCGCATCGACAGTGGCGACCTGCCCGAGCAGGTCGCGACGGTGCGCAAGCAGCTCGACGGACTCGGCGCGCCGACGACCAAGATCACCGTGACCAACGACCTCGACGAGTACACGATCGCGGCGCTCCGCGCCGCACCGGTCGACTCCTACGGGGTCGGCACCTCGGTCGTGACCGGGTCGGGACACCCGGCCGCCGGATTCGTCTACAAGCTCGTCGCTCGGCGGGACGGCTCGGGAGCGTGGGTGTCGGTCGCCAAGAAGTCCGCCGCGAAGGCGACCGTGGGCGGACGCAAGCTGCCCGTCCGGGAGCTCAATGGCGGCATCGCGACCTCCGAGACCATCCATGTCGGCGAGGGCGCCGGGCCGGCGCCCGGCGCCCGGCCGTTGCACGTGCGCCTCATGACGGCGGGGGTGCCGGACGAGCGCTATCGCGGCGCAGCCGGAACGCTTCTCGCCCGGGACCATCGGGCGGCGGCCGTCGCCGAGCTTCCCGCCGATGCGCTGCGACTGAGCCGCGGTGAGCCCGCGATCCCGACCGTCTACGTCGAGGCCTGAGAGCCCGGCCCCGCTGTTAGGGTGGCGAGCGTGAGCGTACGCATCGAGAAGGTCGAACTGCCCGGGATCGGCACCCGGCATGACGTGATCACCGAGGCGGGCCGACGAATCGGCGTTGTCTCACACCGGTCGGGCAAGCGCGAGCTGGCCGTCTTCGACGTCGATGACCCGGATGCCGCGACCGACTCGATCGAGCTGAGCGACGGCGAAGCCTCCGCCCTCGCGGACGTTCTCGGAGCCTCCGTCATGCTGGGCCAGCTCATCGGCATCCGAGAGCAGGCCGCTGGGCTCGCCACGGAGCAGCTCGTGCTCGCACCGACCTCGCCCTACGTCGGCGGAGTGCTCGGCGACACTAAGGCGCGCACCCGAACGAGCACCTCCATCGTCGCCATCGTCCGCGGCACGGAGGTCATCCCGTCCCCGACGCCCGACACCCCGATCCGGGCCGGCGACACGATCATCGCCGTCGGCACCCGCTCGGGACTCGACGCGCTCGCCCGACTGCTCTCCACCGGCCCCAGCTAGCAGCGCCGTGTCCGAGTCGACCATCCTGCTCGTAGAGGTAGGAGCGCTGTTGCTCGGACTCGGCCTCCTGTCGCGCTTCGCCGACCGGATCGGGGTCTCACCGATTCCGTTCTACCTGGTCGCTGGGCTCGCGTTCGGCGACGGGGGGATACTCCCCCTGTCGGGCGGAACTGAGTTCTTCGAGATCGGCAGCGAAATCGGGGTGATCCTGCTCCTACTCATGCTCGGACTGGAATACACCGCAAGTGAGCTCGTCACGAGCCTCACGAAGTCCCGCACTGCCGGGCTCGTCGACGCACTCTTCAATGCCCTGCCCGGCGCACTGTTCGCCCTCGTGCTCGGGTGGGGGCCCGTCGCCGCGGTCGCCCTCGCCGGGATCACCTGGATCTCCTCCTCGGGCGTGATCGCCAAGGTGCTGCGTGACCTCAAGCGACTCGGAAACCGCGAGACGCCCACGATCTTGTCGATCCTCGTGCTCGAGGACCTCGCGATGGCGTTCTACCTTCCGGTGCTCTCGGCACTGGTGCTCGGTGCCGGCATCGCCGCGGGAGCCACTGCACTCGTCGTCGCGGTTCTCGTCGTGCTCGTCATCCTCTACGTCGCGCTGCGCCACGGCCGGCTGATCTCGGCGATCTTCGCGCCGAACCACCCGGAGTCCCTGCTTCTCGGAGTGCTCGGCCTCACCATGCTCGTGGCCGGACTCGCACAGCAGGTCAACGTGTCGGCCGCGGTCGGAGCGTTCCTGGTCGGCATCGCCCTGTCCGGTCGGGTCGCCCACAACGCCCAGCCCCTGCTGTCCCCGCTGCGCGACCTGTTCGCGGCGGTGTTCTTCGTCTTCTTCGGGCTGGCGACCAACCCCGCGGACATTCTCGAGGTGCTGCTGCCGGCCAGCATCCTCGCGGTGATCACCATGGTCACCAAGACGTTCACGGGCTACCGGGCCGCCGCCAGCGCCGGCTTGGGAATCCCGGCCCGCTGGAGAACGGGCCTGACCCTCACACCGCGCGGCGAGTTCTCAATCGTGATCGCCGGGCTCGCGGTTGGCGCGGGAGTCGAGCCCCGGCTGGCTCCGCTGGCCACCGCCTACGTCCTCATCACCGTCGTCTGCGGACCCCTGCTGGCCCGGCTTCCCGAGGCCGGGTGGTTCAGAAACGCGCTGCGGCGGCAGACCGCCCGGGCGGGAACCGCGCCCGTTCCGCCTATTTCTTGAGCTTCTCGTAGATCTCTTTGCAGGTGGGGCAGACAGGGAACTTCTCCGGATCGCGCCCGGGTAGCCAGACCTTGCCGCACAGGGCGATCACCGGCTTGCCGCTCAGCGCGGACTTCATGATCTTGTCCTTCTGCACGTAGTGGGAGAAGCGCTCGTGGTCGCCCTCCTCCAGCTGCTCCTGATTGAGCAGCTCTTCGAGTTCGCGGTCGAGGGTCGACGTGCCGCCGCCGCCTTCTTGAGTGTCGTTGGCCATGACCCAATCGTACGTGCGAGCGGTCAGTTGCGCATGGTGAACGCGAGCAGCTCCGGTCCGCGGCGGTCGAAGATTCGACCGCCGAACCAGACTCCGAGCGCGAGGGTGGCCGCCCCGACGCCGAGTCCGGACAGCAGCGAGTAGAGCGGCAGGTCGCCGCCGTCGGTGAGACCGAGCAGCCCGAAGCCCAGTGCGGGAAGCGTGAGGGCGACCGTGGCGATGAAGGCGGCGGCCTGGATGAGTGCTGCCGCGCCGCCTGTCGACTGCGGTTGGGAGAACGGGCTGTCCCCCGGCTGCACCGACGGGTATGGGAATCGGGCCGACAACAGGCTCGACAGGCCGAGGCCGGCCAACAGGATGCAGGCCGAAACGCCGATGAGCGAGGCGAGCACGCTGGGATCCGGGTAGAACATGGCCGAGATCGGGGCGCCGACGGCGATGAGCACTGTGCCCAGCACGAGAACGGGAACGACGCGCCCCAGGCGGTCCGCGGCACCCGAGGTGTTGGAGGCGACATGGAGCCAGACGGCGGTGTTGTCGTAGGCGACGTCGTTGTGAAGTGACCAGCCGAGGAAGAGACACATGACCGGCAGCGGGAGCACGGCGAGATTTTGCCAGTACACCCCGCTGATCAGGAACACCACGATCATGAGCATCGGCACGATCGGCACGATGACCAATTGCACCCGGTATCTCGCGTCGCGCACCCAGTAGGTGAAGCTGCGAGCGGCGATGGCTCCGAGCGGGGTCGCCGGCAGGCGATCGAACCAGCCAAGCCCCGTGTAGGCCCGCACGCGTGCCTCACGGTGGGGAGTGACGAGCATCGCTCCGACGAGGGCCCGCCAGGCGAGCCAGAGCAGCCCGGCGCTGGCGATCGCGATCATGAGCTTCTGCACGGCGGCGTCCGAGGCGCCGGTGGCCGCGTCGGCGGGCGCCGCCCAGGCCGCGCCGAGCGGTGTCCAGCCGAGCACATCCGCGATCCCGCCGAGCGCGGCGATGCCCTCGCCGGCCCAATCGATCCCGGCGAGCACCGCGATCGTCGGCGTCAGCGCGACAAGAGCCATCAAGGCGACCAGCCCACTGATCTCGCGCGCGCGGCGTGTGGCGAGCAGGAAGGCCGCGAGCGAGGTGCTGACCCGCGCGCCGAGAACGCACGTCACGACGATGACGACGGCGCCGACCAGTGCAAGGACCACCGGGAACGGTCCCCTGCTCCACGTCACGATCTGGGCGACGGCGACCGCCGTGATGACCACGCTCGGCACGCCGACCAGCGCCGTGAGGGCGAGCAGGCCGGCAAGTCGCGACGTCGGCAGTCCGAACAGGGCGAACTTGCGGGGGTCAAGGGTGTCGTCGACCCCGAACACGAGTGGGACGACGAGAAAACCGAGAACGACGAGGGAACCGAACACCACGACGATGCTGCGCGCGAAATCGGCATCCGCGAATCGCAGCCCGACGAGGGTAGCAACGACGAACGCGGAGGTTGCGAGGCCGTAGAGCAGCGCGACGGAGATTCCGACGATCTGCCACGGGCTTCGCTTGAACGTATTGGCGAGCAGCCGGAGCTTCAGTCCGAGAAACTGTGCAACCACTCCATGCCCTCCGCTGCCTTGCGACCGCCGGCCAGTTCGACGAAGCGGTCCTCGAGCGTTGCCCCCGCTCGCACCTCGTCCATCGTGCCGCTCGCGAGAACCACGCCGCGCACGATGATCGCAACCGAATCGCAGATGCGCTGGATCAGGTCCATGCTGTGGCTCGACATCACGACGGTGCCGCCGGCCTCCGCATACTTCTGGAGGATCTCGATGACATTCGCTGCCGACACCGGGTCGACCGCCTCGAACGGCTCGTCGAGGATGAGCACGCGGGGCGAGTGGATCATGGCAGCGGCGAGGGCGATCTTCTTCATCATCCCCGCCGAATAGTCGGTGACAAGCCGGTCCAGGGCGTCCTCCAGCCCGAAGGCGGCGGCGAGGTCGACCGAGCGCGCTCGCACAGTCGCCCGATCGAGCTTTCTGAGCACGCCGGAATAGTGAAGCAGCTGGGCACCCGTGAGCCGATCAAACAGGCGCAGCCTGTCGGGCAGCACTCCCATATTGCGCTTGGCCACGACGGGATCGCTCCAGACATCGGCACCGTGCACGAGGATGCGTCCGGCGTCGGGTCGCAGCAGTCCGGTGACCATCGACAACGTCGTGGTCTTGCCCGCGCCATTGGGGCCGACGATTCCGAAGATCGAGCCCGCCTGCACCGTGAGGTCGATCCCGGCGACGGCGGCGACCGACCCGAAGCTCTTGCGGAGTTGCTCGATCACGAGGACCTTCTCGCGCCGCGCGGCGGGATTCTTGTGGACCGTCGTCGTCTTCGGGGCGCGGGCTGTGCCGGGTGCGCTGACGGGCAGGACGTCTGGCGTGGCCTGCGGCTGCGCCGCGGGTAGAGCGGTGGTCGGCCGAACGTCCGCTCGCGCGGTCGTGCGGCGGAAAGCAGCGGGAGGGTCGATGGGGCCCGGCGCGATCGTCGGCGGGGTCGTCGGCGCAACCGACTCTTCTGGCGGATTTGTCGCGCCTGTCGACTTTGTCGCGCCTATCGATTTTGTCGCGGCGGCCGGGGTCCGTGGCGCAGCCGGCGTGCGCGGCGCAGGGGCCGACGCCCCGGCGACCGGGGCCGCCCTGGGGGCGCGTGGCTTAGCCGGCGGCTTCGGAGATGGCTTCGGTGCGGGGTTCACCGCCGGCGCGTCGGCGTCGCCCACCGGCTCCGCACGCTGGTCTTTGGCCTGATCGGCGCTACGGCCGTCCGCTGGCGTGGCCGGTTTGCGGGGCGCACCTGGTTTGCGTGCCGCTGCCGGTTTGCGTGGCGCTGCCGGCTTGCGGGGCGCAGTGGGCTTGCGCGCTGCTGCGGGCTTCGTGGCGGCAACGCCAGGTTCGACGTCGGCGGTGACTGAAGGGCCGGTTGGGGTCTGCGCCGCCCCGGTCGACGGCTCCGCCGAAGGCTCGTCGACGGTGCGCGCGTGGTCGGTGATGGGCTCGGCGGCCGCTTCGGAAGCCGCATCAGAATCGGTTTCGAAGTCCATTGTGCAACCGTATCAACGCGTTGCCGAGAGGGCGTGCGTAACCCGAATTGCGCGTCGAATCCGGGGCGCGCAAAATCCCTACTGCCCAAAAAGGCCCCCTGCAGGTAAGCTGGGCACAGCACAACGAGGTGTCTAGATCCGAGTCACGAGATGAATAGCAGGTAAAGAGCGCATCGCGCTGAGCTCTCCCGACTCGTCGAAAGCCAATCTGAGGAGACAAATCGTGAGCACGCAGGTAGTTATTCTGGCCGCTGGAATGGGTAGCCGACTCGGCCGATCCCTCCCGAAGCCCCTGACGCAACTCAGCGACGGCCGGTCCATCATGCAGCAGCAGTTCGAGAACATCGAGCACGCCTTCGGCAACAGCGCCCAGGTGACCATCGTTGTCGGCTACAAGCTCGAGCACATCATCGAAGCTTTCCCGCAGGCGTCGTTCGTCTACAACGAGCAGTACGACCAGACCAACACCTCCAAGAGCCTGCTGCGCGCACTGCGGGCCTCAGGCCCCGGCGGGGTGCTGTGGATGAACGGCGACGTCGTCTTCGACCCTGCCGCGTTGGTGCGGGCCGCGAAGATGGTCGCCCGCGACCAGTCCTTCGTCTCGGTCAACCGCGAGAAGGTCTCTGACGAGGAAGTCAAGTACACCACTGACGCCGAAGGGTACATCCGCGAACTGTCCAAGACGGTCAAGGCCGGGCTCGGCGAGGCCGTCGGCATCAACTACGTCTCTCGCGGCGACAAGGCCGCCCTGATCCGCCAGCTCAGCAAGGTCGGCGACCAGGACTACTTCGAGCGCGGCATCGAGTTGGCCATTGAGCAGGACAAGCTACGATTTGAGCCGATAGACATCTCCGACTTCTACGCCGTAGAGGTCGACTTCGCGGAGGACCTCGAGAGGGCCAACCTCTTCGTCTGACGCCGGAGTGCGGAATGTCTCCCGAGTAGAGGATTCCGCGAACGTGACTGCCGCTCTCGCCACGCGACCGCACCGGTCCCCCTTCCAGCGGTATCGGCAGTCGCTGTGGCTGCTCACCCAGCGCGACCTGAGGGTGCGCTACTCGACGTCGCTGCTGGGCTACTTCTGGTCGATCCTCGACCCGCTGGTGATGGCGGCGATCTACTGGTTCGTGTTCACCCAGGTCTTCGACCGAACCGTGGGCGAGCAGCCGTACATCGTGTTCCTGCTCACCGCACTGCTGCCGTGGATGTGGTTCAACGGCGCGGTGGCCGATTCCACGCGCGCGTTCCTGCGCGAGGCGAAGCTCATCCGCTCGACCAAGATCCCCCGCACCATCTGGGTGAACAGGCTCGTGCTCTCCAAGGGGATCGAGTTCGTTGCGAGCCTGCCCGTGATCGCCGTGTTCGCCATCGCGACGGGTGCGCAGCTGCACTGGGAGGCCTTCTGGGTTCTCCTGGGGATCGTGCTGCAGGCGGTACTGCTCGTCGGCATCGGACTCATCGTCGCGCCCCTCGTCGTGTTCTTCCGCGATCTCGAGCGTGCGGTGAAACTCATGCTGCGGTTCCTGTTCTACGCCTCCCCCATCATCTACGGACTGTCCGACCTTCCCGACGGCCTGCACTTCTGGGCGGCCTTCAACCCGCTCGCCGGCATCTTCTCGCTCTACCGGGCCGCGTTCTTTCCCGAGCAACTCGACTGGTACGCCATCGGCATCGGCAGTGTGGTGTCGCTCGCCTTCCTCGCGATCGGCCTGGTCGTCTTCGCCAAGGTCGAGCGTGCCGTGCTGAAGGAGATCTGATGACACTCACCGAGAAGCTCGAGGCCCGGATCGGCCACCCGGTGATCGAGGTGACGGACGCCGGCATCCGGTTCAGGCGCAACCGTCGTTCCCGCCGCAGCTTCAAAGACCTGTTTGCCGGTCGCAACCGCCGTGGGCGGCCGGACGAGTTCTGGCCCCTTCGCCGAGTGAGCTTCAGCGTGCATCCCGGTGAGGCGATCGGCGTCGTCGGCCGCAACGGGCAGGGAAAGTCCACGCTCCTCAAGCTCGTCGCGGAGGTCATCCTGCCCGACGAGGGCGTTGTCCGGGTCGGTGCCGGTGTCGCACCGCTCATCGAGATCACCGGAGGATTCGTCGACGACCTCTCGGTTCGGGATAACGTGTTCCTCACCGCCGGACTGCACGGCATGAAGAAGGCCGAGATCGAGGAGCGGTTCGACGAGATCATCGCGTTCGCCGAGATCGGCGACTTTCTCGATACGCCCTACAAGCACCTCTCGAGCGGGATGCGGGTGCGGATCGCGTTCGCCGTCATCAGCAGGCTCGAGGAGCCCGTCATTCTCGTCGACGAGGTTCTCGCGGTCGGCGACAAGGCCTTCCGCGAGAAGTGCTATCGCCGCATCGAGGAGCTGCTCGCCGGCGGGCGCACCCTATTCTTTGTGTCCCACAACGAGAGGGACCTCAAGCGCTTCTGCACGCGGGGTCTCTACCTCGACAAGGGCGCGCTCGTCCTCGACGCGCCGATCCAGGATGTCCTTGCCCGCTACAACGCCGATTACGGGGTGAAACCATGACCGCAACACAAGACGAACGCAGGCCTCCCGCCCAGATGGAGAAGGGGATCGAGCGGCTCCTGTCGGTGCAGCGCCCGCTCGTGCTCGCTCACGTGCGAAGCATCCGAAAGCACCATCCCGACGCGTCCCCCGACAAGGTCATCCGCATTCTCGAGCGCCGCTACCTCACCGCCGTCACCGGCGGCGGGGCCGCTGTCGGGGCCAGCGCCGTGATACCCGGGGTCGGGGTCGGAATCTCGCTCGCGCTTTCCAGCGTGGAGACCGCGGGGTTTCTCGAGACGAGCGCCCTGTTCGCCCAGTCCGTGA
This sequence comes from Marisediminicola sp. UYEF4, assembly GCF_040546025.1. NCBI lineage: Bacteria > Bacillati > Actinomycetota > Actinomycetes > Micrococcales > Microbacteriaceae > Marisediminicola > Marisediminicola sp. UYEF4. Next base: position 121,029 of record NZ_JBEPNA010000004.1, read on the forward strand.
CCGAGGTGCACGGCATCGCGGTGGAGGATCCCGAGCGGGCACGCACCCTCGTGATGGCGATGATGCTCGGCACCGCCGGGTCGGACCTCGTGCGCCAACTCGCGGGCCAGGCATCCGGATCGGGGCAGAACCGGAACCGCTTCTGGGGGGACCTCGTCACACGGACGGTGCCGCAGTCATCGATTGGCAAGATCGCCGACCGGCTCAAGCACGTCTTCATCCGCCGCTTCGCGGCGACCCAGAGCGCCACGGTGCTGGGCCGGGCAATCCCGTTTGGCATCGGCGCCGTGATCGGCGGAACCGGCAATCACATTCTCGGCAAGCGGGTCATCACGAGCTCACGGCAGGCGTTCGGCCCACCCCCGGCGAGCTTCCCGATCGAGCTAGAACCGCGCGCCGAGACCGACTCGCCCCGGCTGCCGCTCCGGGCGCTCCGCCGCCGGATGAAGCTGCGCGCGCGCATCGAACCGGACTCGCCCACGCACGACTAGACGGACTATGTCGCGACGGGCAGCGACATGCTGAACTTCGTGCCGACGCCCTCCTCGCTCTCGACATCGAGGTTGCCCCCGTGCGCGATCACGATCGCCTTCGTGATGGTGAGCCCTAGCCCGACTCCGGCGACGGCGTTGCGCGTCGCAGTCGACGCCCGGAAGAACCGGGAGTAGAGCTGGTCGAGTTCGTCGGCGGGGATGCCCATGCCGGTGTCACGCACGGTCACGACAGCATCCGGGCCGGTCACGGAGAGCCCGACGGTGACCGACCCTCCGCGCGGGGTGAACTTGATCGCGTTCGAGAGGAGGTTGTCGCACGCCTGCCCGAGGCGGATGGTGTCGCCGCGCACGAGCGGCGAGACGTCGGGCAGATCGACGAACAGCTCGACCCCGGCGGCCGCCGCGACGGGCTTCGCGGATTCGATCGTGCCGGAGACGACGTCGTTCAGGGGCACATCCGAGAGGGAAAGGGGGAACTTGCCCGATCCGACCTGGGCTGTGAACAGCAGGTCGCCAACCAGCCTGAGCAGTCGATGGGCATTCCGCTCAGCGATGCCGAGGTACTGCAGCTGGTCCTCGTCGAGCGGTGCGACGTCGTCGTCCCGGAGCAGCTCGAGGTAGCCGAGGATCGACGTGAGCGGGGTGCGCAGCTCGTGCGAGACGAGACCGATGAACTCATCCTTGAGCCGCGCTACCTCGAGAGCCCGGGTGAGGTCGGTGCCGACGAAGATGTAGCCGATTGTCGATCCCTCCGCATTGGCGCGCGGTGTCACCGCCACCTCCACGGGAAGGCGCGAGCCGTCGTGGCGCACATAGGTCCACTCGCGCACCTCGGCGCGGCCGAGTCGCGCCGTCTCGACCAGGGCCGAGAACCCGGGGTTCAAAACGGTCTCGCCCGGCGGGTAGTTGAGCTCTTTCGACCTCCGCTCGAGTTCGTCCGGGAGGTGGAACTCGAAAATGGATCGGCGCCCCTGGGTCTCGCTCGGGGCGAGGCCGAGCATGAAAGCGGCCCCGGGGTTCCAGACGTCGATGCGTCCGGTGAGGTCGGTGCCGATGACCGACTGCTCGGTGACGGCGTCGAGCACGCTGCGTGTGAGCTGATCGGCTGCGAGCAGGTGGGCCTCGTTCTCGCGGAGCCGCTCGGTGCTCTCGGCGGCCGCAGCCAAGAGGAGCGCCCGTTCGGACGCGAGCGCCCTGATCGATTCCAGCTGGAGCCGCCCTTGGCGGGAGAGTTCGTTGATGACCGTTGCGCCGAGACCGATCGAGACCGGACCGAGGATGCCGCGGACCCAGCCGACGCCGTCCTCGGGCGGCGCCCACGAGACGACGTACGGCAGCATGAGCGACGCGGCCGAGCCGAGCGCGGCGACGAAGATCCATCGCCGGCCGTCCTCCGCGGCGATCCAGACAACCGGCAGCAGGATCAGGCTCGCGAAGAGGGCTTCGACGCCGGCAGGCGTACCCGCGCGGAACAGGCCGATCGAGACGAGGGACAGGCCCGGAACGATGAGGGTCCACGTGCTCTCGCGCCCCAGCATCCCGAACGCGATCGAGACGGCGATCGCACCGGCCATGATGAGTGAGCCGACGCCGATCAGGGAAAGGTCTGACACAAACACCGCCGGATTGGTCAGTGCGATCACGAGTCCGATCGAGAAGGCGATTGCCATCGGCAACTGCTTGAGCACTGGCGCGGGAAAGCCCACTCCCTGCCGTGCCCTGACCTTGCGAGCTCTGGCTGTCATAACCGCGTCGATCCCCCCGAGAACTGTGACGGATTCACTCTATGAGCTTGAGCGTCATCCCGCTGGGAGGCCCGGCTCCTCATCTTCGACGCCGTCGTCCGCTCCGACGTCGCGCAAATCCGCATCCTCCGCGTGAGCGACAGCGTGCCGGTCCCACTCCTCCATGAGCTGGCTGACCGCCGCATGGAACCGCGCCGTCGCGCGACCGGGCGAGGTGTCTCCGAAGTGGTGGGTCACCCAGTGCTCGAGCCTCTGGCGGGACTCCTCACTGCCCAGCGCTACCGCGATGAGCTCGACGACACCGCCCGCGCCGTGGGCGGTGAGCCAATCGGCGTCACCGAGATACCCGTCCAGATCGACCTCGGCCTCCGGTGAGACCGGGCGCGTGACGAGCAGCGGCTTGCCCGTCGCGAGCCGGTCGTAGACCATTGCCGAGATGTCGCAGATCGCGATGTCGGCCGCGACGAGCTGCCAGCCGAGGATGGGGCCATCGTCGAACACGTGGTGCGCCGCCGGCTCGCGGCGGTTCGCGGCGGCGATCGCGGCGATGATCGCCTCGTTCGCGGCCTTGTAGTCGGGGTCGACGACTCCGCTGCGCGGGTGCGGGCGGTAGATGACGCGGTGGCGGCCGGTCGCCAGCAGCGCCGTGACGGTGGCGACGCCGTGGCTCGCGATGGACCCGTAGGCGGCGGCGAGCCGGTCACCTTCCCAGGTCGGCGCGTAGAGCACGACAATGCGCTCGTCAGGGGTATAGGGCAGGGCGCCGGCGAAATGGTCTGCCTGCGGGCGGCCGATCGGGATCGCCCGGCGCGTGACATCGAAGTCCCACAGCTTGCGACGCAGGCGGTCGAGGGCGGCCTGGCCGGCGACGAAGGCGTAGTCGTATGCCTTGAACTGGTTCGTCGTCATGTACATCTTGTCGCTCTCACCATGGTTGATGAAGACGTGCCACATGCGCCCGTAACGCATCATCTGGAAGTTTCTGGCGTTCTGGTTGACGTAGAACACGATGTGCGGTTCCTGGTCGGCGATGAACGACTCGAGATCGACGACCTGACGGACGTACATCGTGGGAACGGGCGCCTCGGCGAGGAGCGTGAGTGCCGTACCGGGCGACCGTGAGATGATCGCCACGGGCCAGGTCTTCGCGAGCTCGGCGAGAGGCGCGTACCACTGGCGGATCTGGTACATGTTCACCGCCGAGTCGGCGAAATACACGGCGATGCGGATGCTCCCGGGCGCCGGGGCGACGAACTCCGGTCGTCTCCTGGCGAGCTCCTTCCGGGTCTTCCGCGACCGCAAGAGCGATTGCGTGAGCCGCGTCGCCGCTCTCAGGTCCTTCAACAACGCCATGCGACAACTCCAGAATTTCGACGAAACGACAATTAGATCAGCGGCGGTCTGCCGGATCGCGTCATTCGCCACACTGTTACCCAGCCGATACGGCGCCGCTCCCCCGCCGGCTCCCGCCAGCCCGCCATCCAGCCACCGAACCAGGCCCTCAACGCCGCAGGGCGGCGCGCCCAACGAATGAGCTGCACCCCGGTCCACGCCCCGACGTACAGCGGGATGAACACCAACGGGAGGTTGCGGCGGGCGAGCCAGACGCGGTTGCGGGCGTTCAACCGGTAGTAATACGCGTGCCGGGTCGGCTCGATCGCCGGATGATGGGCCACGAGGTCGCCGGCGTACCAGACACGCAGCCCCTGGTCCCAGACACGCCAGGCCAGCTCGATGCCCTCGTGGGCGTAGAAGAACGACTCGGCCCAGCCGCCGGTGGCGTCGAATACCGGGCGGGGAAGCAGCACGGCCCCCTCCCACACCGAGAAGACGTTTCCGGAGTCGGTCGCCTCGCCCTTGCGGATGCGCGGAACCCAGCGGCGGGGGTTCGTGGCCCCGGACGGGTCGACGACGCGCGGCTGGAGGAGTCCGATGTCGGGCTCGAGCCGGAGCTTCGCGATTGCGTCGCTGAGGAATGTGGTGCTCGGGATGCTCGCGTCGTCGTCGAGAAAGAAAAGGTACTCACCTGTAACGTGCTCGACGCCGCGGTTGCGCCCCGCGGGTATCCCGAGGTTCTCGGGGAGCGCCACGGCCCGCACGCCGCTCGGCAGACCGACCGGCTGCCACCCGTTTCCGACGACGACGACGTCGAGCTCGACGCCTTTCTGGGCGAGGATGCTCTGGATGCCCCGGTCGAGGTCGGCGGGACGGGTGCCCTGAGTCAGCACCACCACGCCAACCAGTGGCACACCGGCCGACACGCTCAGGACCGCACCCGCTTCGACGCCATGATGGCCACGAAGTGGCCCACGAGAGCGAGCACCGCGAAGGCCAGCAGCGCGACGATGAGAATCCGGTCGACGAGCGGGCTGCCGACGGCCAGTCCGGCGATCGCCGCGACGAAGGCGATGATCGTGAGCTCGACCGAGTGGTAGAGGCGGTGGAACGGCACGAAGCGGGCCAGTCGACGGAGCCTGGCCACGAGCCGGTGGCTCGGTTCGGCCTCCCCCTTGCGGTCGGCGAGCCGCGCAAGGCCGGCGTTGGCGCGCGCAACATGAACCATGTCGTTGAGCGCCTTGTTGAGCACGATCACGAGTGCGAGCGCGAAGCCGAGGGTCGTCCAGAGGTAGTCCACCCCGGTGTCGAACGGGTAGCCGGCGGCGCGGATGCCGAGCGCGATCGGGATGAGGGCCTCGGTCGTGTAGTGCCCGACCTTGTCAAGGAACACCCCTGCCGGGGAGCGGGTGTTGCGCCAACGGGCGACCTCCCCGTCGCTGCAGTCGACGAGCATCTGCAGCTGGCCGAGCACGAGCGCGAGAGCTGCGCCTCCGATGCCCGGGATGAGGAGCGCGGCGGCGGTGGACCAGCCCACGAGGATCATCAGGCCCGTGACGCCGTTCGCCGAGATCGACGTCTTGAGCAGCGTCCACGTCAGGTAGGGCGAGATGTCGCGCAGGTAGAGCGACGCCGTCCAGTGCTCCGCGTTGGCGCGCAGTCGAACCTCGGGAGGCTGCGTGACCTCGCGCAGCGCGGCGATGCTCGACGGTCGTTGGCTGGAGTCATGAAGCGACATTCCAGTCACCTTCCCGTGTGTGCCGTGATGTTCCTGGTCAGCTTCAGGAAGCCGAGCACGAAGCCGATGCCCCACGCGAAGTGGATGCACGGCAAGACTACGAGATACCAGAGCGCGCTACGCACACCGTCGCTGCGCACGACGGGCACCGCGGCGACGACCACGAAGGCGAGGTACAGGGCGGGCACCGCCAGGGCCAACGCGAGGGCGCCGGCCGCGGTTCCGGGCAAGAACAGTCCGATGACGCCGAGAATGAGCCCGACCGTGACGCCGAGCACCATCGCCGGGGGGACGAAGTAGCGCAGCGAGTTCGCGCGCGGGAAGCGGCGGGCGAGTTCGCCGCGCCATAGTCCTGTGGCGACGAACTGGCGGACGAGCTTGCGCAGGCTCGAGCGTGGCCGGTAGACGACCTTCAGGTCGGGGGTGAACCACACAGTGCCGCCCGTCGCGCGCAGCCGGCGGTTGAGCTCCCAGTCCTGGCCGCGCTTGATCCCCTCGTCGAAGAGCCCGACCTCGACGAGACGATGTCGCTGGAACACGCCGAGATAGGCGGTCTCCGACGGCCCCTCCCGACCACCGACGTGGTGCGGGGTGCCGCCGAGGCCGGCGCGGGCTCCGTAGGCCCGCGCAACGGCCTTTTCGAACGGGGTCTCGCCCTCCGCCTGCATGATCCCGCCGACATTGTCGGCGCCCGTGCGCAGTAGCGTCGTCACGGCAATTCGCGTGTAGTCCCTGGGCAGCACCGAATGCGCGTCGACCCGGACCACGATCGGATGCGTCGACGCGCGGATGGCCGCATTGAGCCCGCCCGGCGTCGAGCCAAGCTCGTTCTCGATGCGGCGGATGCGGGGGTCGGCCCGAGCGAGCCCGTCGATCACATCGTTCGTGCCGTCGACGCTCGGGCCGAGCGCGAGCACGACCTCACACGGCCCGTCGTAGTCCTGGCTGGTGAGGCTCAGGACCGCCGCCTCGATGTGATCGACCTCGTTGAGAACAGGCATCACGTACGACACCCCGGGAGATGTCTCGCTCGTCACATGCAGTCCAGTCGTACGGCCGAGGTCTGAGTAGTTCGCCACCGACGGCCGATCCGGCAAGCTGGCCCGAGCCTAACAGCCCGCAATCCCCCTAGCCGAGGGATCCGCGCTAGCCGAGGGATCCGAGCGTGACCGTTGCCGTGGCACGCTTTCCGTCGCGCACATAGGTGATCTCCGCCTCGGCGCCCGCGGGAAGTGCGCGCACCTGAGCGGTCAGGTCGGTCTTTCCGGTCACGGGGAGACCGTTGATCCCGGTGATGATGTCGCTGGTCTTGAGGCCGCCGCCTGCAGCGGCCCCGCCGGGCGAGACCTGCTGGATCTGCGCGCCGACAACCGGCGCTGTCTCGCTCGTGACGTCAGACACCGTGGCGCCGAGGAGTCCGTGGCTTCCGGTGCCGGTCTCGATCAGCTCCTGGGCGATGCGCTTGGCGACGTTGGAGGGAATGGCGAAGCCGACGCCGATGCTTCCGGCCGTCGACTGTCCTCCCCCGCCGGCGCTCGCGATCGCGACGTTGATGCCGATGACCTTGCCATCGCTGTCGAGCAGGGCGCCGCCGGAGTTGCCGGGGTTGATTGCGGCATCCGTCTGGATCACCGACAGCGCGATGGTGGACGACCCCGAGGGTGCGGGGGTGTCGCCCTCGGGCGTGCCGCCCTCTGGGGTGTCGAAGCGCCAGAAGTCGAACGGGTCGGTGCCGTCGGGCGCCCCGCTGTCCGGGGCCTCGCCGTCCGGGGTCTTGGGCGCCGCGGACGATGCGACCGTGATGCTGCGGTTGAGCGAGCTGACAATGCCGGTCGTCACAGTGTTGGACAATCCGAGCGGAGCGCCGATCGCGATCGCCGGGTCCCCGACGTTGAGCTCGCTCGAGTCGGCGAATTCCGCCGCCTCAAAGTTGTTGCCACCGTCGATCTTGATGACCGCGAGGTCCGAGATGGGGTCGGCCCCGACGATCTCGGTCTTGTAGAGCCGGCCATCGCTGGCCTGCACCGAGACGGTCGGGGAGCCGGCAGCCCCGTCGAGGGTGACGACGTGGGCGTTGGTGAGCACGTACCCGTCCTCGCTAATGATTACGCCCGAACCTGTTCCGCCGGCGCCCGAGCCGTCGGCCACCGAAATGGTGACGACGGATGGACCGGCGGCCGCGGCGACGGCGGTGACCGTCGTCGCGTTCGACGGGTCGTTCACGGTGATGTTCGCGGGTCCGTTCGACGAGTTGGACGTCTCGCTGACCTGGGCGGAGCCCATTGCGATCGCGGTGACTCCGGCGCCGGACACTCCGCCCACGAGGGCGCCGATGGCGAGCGCCGCGATCAGGCTGACGCTCGACCCTCGCTTCGCTGGATTATTGCCGGTCGGTGCTGATGCGGCGGGGAACCGCTCGGGGCCGGGCACCTCGGTGGACCGGTTCGCGCTGAAGGCGGGGGGAACCACGCCCGGCGCAGGTGGCGCGTAGCCGTCGGGAGATGTCGAGGCGGGCTGGGCATAGCCGGAGAGGGGCGTCGCGGCTGGCGGCGCGGGCGGACCATAGTTCGACGCGGCGGGCGTGACCGGGGCGGTGGGAGCGTGCGAGAAGGGCGAGTCCGCCTGCCCGCCGTCGAGGGGTCGCGTAGCGTTCGCATCGGTCGGGTTTTCGGGCATTTCGGAGCCAGGATTCTGGTTCTGGGTCTCGTCAGTCATGAGGGTGCTCCTTCCAAGCGCTGTCAGCATTTCCCGCCAACCTGTGCATTCTATTTGTCCACGCTGTGAGCGGGCCTCGGCTGGTACAGGGTTTCGATCCCGGTAATTCGAGGCGCGGGATGCTCAACACCCCGGTGACAGGCGGGCGGTGCACTCCGTTCCGACGAGAACTGTTTTCGCGTCACTGGCCGACACAGTGAGGCGGTTTGCTGGCACGCTGACAGTGCCGGCGATAGGAATCCACTCGGCTCCTCCGAAGCGGTACTCTGCTGCGAATCCAACCGTGAGGGTGATATCGAAAGTTCCCGGCTGAGCGTAGACATGGCTCGTGGGCGTGCGATCGAATTCCGCCAACCCGAGGTGGCTCCAGGACCATCCACCCGTCTGAAATGTGGCGGACTCGCCGTCACCGTAGTCCCAGCGGTAGGAAACCGGAGTAAACCGCACCGAGGCGGGGATACCGAGCAGCAGGTCGTCCTGCACTTGGGTAACGGTCGCGGTGTAGAAGTTCGTGTGCAGCCCGACGACCGACCAGCCGTCCGGCTGCATCCGGTGCACCTGGACCACAGGGCGGAAGTTGACGAGATCGCTGAGGGTGATCGGGCCGCGCCCCTCGAGCGGGCCGGTGACGGTGTACTGGTCGCGGCAGACCCTGCCGGTGGGGTCGCAGATCGGAGCGATCGGTGGCGGAGCGTTGACCGCGCCCGCTGACCCGCCACCGGGCTGCGGCGCCGAGCCCGGAACGGTGACGGAGGTGCCGAGATCGATCCCGTCGGGATTCACGACGGGTGTCGCGGTTGGTGGCGCGCATGCCTCCCCACTTGCCCCCCACGCTGCGCATCCTGCCCCCGTTGCAGGAACTGTTTGCCCCGGCGCCGCGCCCGGAGCAATGAGCAGGGCGATTAACAGAAGTTCGAGCCGGACCACGACTGAGACTCCGTCAAGAGAAGTGAGCCTTCATCCCCAAGCGTGAGGGCGACCTCCAGCGGGAATCTGGTTGTCCTTTCTTCGGTGGCCGTCGAAGCGCCGCCTGAATCGACCAACTTTGTACCGGACGTGTCCAAGCAGAGGTAGACGGTCACGTCGCCCGTGGCCTTGTCGTAGCTCTGAACCCGCACTGTGTCGAAGGTCTGTTCACCGACTCCACGAAGGGAATCACCACGAATGGCAGCGAAAACCTCAAGCTCCTGCTCGTAAGCGTTTCCTGTCGAAACCTCCGCCATTCGCTCTGGTTGGACACCTCCCTCATGTGCCACTTGGCTCCCAAGGTCCAGATACGCCGCATACGCCTCCGTCGCCGCCGCCAGGGCCTCCTCCTCCGACGCGAACACGGGGGACGCGCTCACGGCAGGAGCCGGAGGTTCCACGGGGGCCGCCGCGAAGCATCCGCTCACGGCGAGCACGGCGAGCGCGGCCAACGCCAGCGCCGGGACGCGCGGATACTCCCTCATGAGCCGACGGTAGGCCCCGGGAGGATCTCGCGCCAGATCTATCCACAACCCACGCGATAGGTTGGAGGCCATGACGATCTCCGGAGCCTGGGCTCGAACCGCCCGCGCCGCCATGCTGCTCGGCGACGACGGCACACTCCGCCCGACGATCTTCGCGGAGATGTCCGCGCTCGCGGCCGCCTCGGGGGCGATCAACCTCGGCCAGGGCTTCCCCGACCAGGATGGACCCCAGGAGGTGCTGGTCGCGGCGCAGCGAGCCATCGCCGACGGAATGAACCAGTACCCGCCCGGCTTGGGAATGCCCGTTCTGCGCGAGGCCATCGCCGAGCACCAGGCGCGCTTCTATGACATCTCGGTCGACTCCGACCGCGAGGTGCTCGTCACCGCGGGAGCCACCGAGGCGCTGGCGGCCACGATCCTCGCCCTCGCCGACGAGGGCGACGAGGTCGTCACGCTCGAGCCGTTCTACGACTCCTACGCCGCCATGATCGGGCTGAGCAGAGCGACTCACCGCACCGTGCCGCTCCGGGAACCCGACTTCTTGCCCGATCATGACGACCTGCGCGCAGCGGTGACCGACCGCACCCGTCTCATCCTCATCAACAATCCGCACAACCCCACCGGTGCGGTGCTCCCGCGCGAGACCCTCGAGCTCATTGTCGAGCTCGCCCACGAGCACGACGCGATCGTCGTGACCGACGAGGTGTACGAGCACCTGATCTTTGACGAGCCGCACATCCCGATCGCCGCGCTCCCCGGCGCCCGCGAACGCACGGTCACGATCTCGAGCGGCGGGAAGACGTTCAACACCACGGGGTGGAAGATCGGATGGATCACCGCCCCGCCGGAACTGGTGACGGCGATCATGGCGGTGAAGCAGTTCCTCACCTACGTCAACGGTGCGCCGTTCCAGCCCGCAATCGCGGTCGGCCTCCGGCTTCCCGACACCTACTTCCGCGAACTCGCTGACGACCTGCGCCGCAAGCGTGACGTTCTCTCCGCCGGACTCGTGGCGGCGGGGTTTACGATCTACCAGCCCAAGGGCGGGTATTTTGTCGTCGCGGATGCTGCGGGGCTCGGCTACCCCGACAGTGCGGAGTTCTGCCGCGCCCTCCCCGAGCTCGCGGGGGTCGCGGCGATTCCCCTCACCTCGTTCGTGCACGAGGAGAACCGGCACGAGTACCGCTCGCTCGTTCGCTTCGCATTCTGCAAGCGGGTCGAGGTGCTCGAACGGGCATCCGCCCAGCTGGAGCGCCTCGCACGATGATGCGCGCCCCGGCTACCGCTCCGTGACGCCGAACCGGCGCAGCGCGAGCGCGGGGTTGCGGGTTCGGACCTCCTCGATGCGGGACCTCGACACCCACGCGATCGCGACGTCGGTCTGCTCTCCCACGGTCGCAAGCTCCACCCCCATGGGGTCAACGATCATGCTGTTGCCGGCGCCGATCGGCGGCGCCTGGTCTGCTGCGGCGACGTAGAGGGTGTTCTCGAGCGCCCGTGCCGTGACGAGGGTGCGCCAGTGCTGTTCCTTGAGCGGCCCGCGCACCCATTCCGACGGCAGCACAACGACATCAACGCCCGCGTCCGCCAGGCGCCGGGTGACCTCGGGAAACCGGATGTCGTAGCAGGTCTGCAGGCCGATCGTGAGGCCGTCGACGGTGAAAGTCTCGGGCTGCTCGATCGGGCCGGCAACGACGAAGTCGCTCTCGCGCTGGCCGAACGCGTCGTAGAGGTGCATCTTGCGATACTTCGCGATGAGCACCCCGCGGGGGTCGACGGCGACAAGGGTATTCGACAGGCGCGCCGGGTCGGTCGTGGTCTCGAGCATGCCGGCGACGAGGTGCACCCCGAGAACCTTCGCGATCGCGGCGAGCCCGGCGACGAACTCCCCGTCGAGCGGCTCCGCCGCGGCAACCGATTCCGGGCCGAGCTGGGCCTCAAAGAAGGCGGAGTACTCCGGGAAGACGACGAGCCTCGCCCCCCGGGACGCCGCGAGCGTTGCGAGATCTCTCAATGTCTCGAGGTTGGCCGCCCGATCGACAGTGGGGGCAAATTGGGCCACAGCGATCGCCGTCGAATCGGCCGGACGCGAAGTGTACATCGGCCCAGCCTAAGCCGAAGCCGCGCTGCGGCGGGGGTTAGTCTTAAGGTACTCAAGGGGCAGGGGATGACTGTGGCAGTCACGCGGGCGGATGTGGCGCGGCGTGCTGGCGTGTCGCCGGCCGTCGTGAGTTACGTGCTGAACCCCGGGTCCCGCCCGGTTTCGGCGGCCGCCCGTGCTCGCATCGAGCAGGCAATTCTCGAGACCGGGTACCGCCCCAACGCGATCGCACAGGCGCTGCGCCGGTCCTCGACGATGTCGATCGGGCTCATGGTGCCCGACCTCAACAACCCGGCCACCGCGTCGCTCGTTCGCGCGATCGAAGACATCGCCTACGACGCCGGTTATGTGCTGTTCATCGGCACCGTCGGGCACGACCTCGAGCGGGAGAAGCGCTACCTGCGCACCTACGCCGACCGTCAGGTCGACGCCGTGATCATGCTCGGCGTGACCATGGGCCACCTGGCCGAGATCGCCGCCAAGGGCCTTCCCGTTCTCATCCTCGACACGATCCCGCACGGGCTCGGCGTGTCGTCGGTCGTCGCCGAAAGCCGTGAGAGTGCGGCCACGGCGGTGCGGCACCTCATCGAGGTCCACGGCCACAGCCGCGTCGCGTGCGTCACGGGTTCCGCAGCGGTGTCGAACCTGCTCGAGGAGCGCGTGAATGGATGGCGGTCCGCGCTCGAGTCGGCCGGTCTCCCCTGCGACGACGGGCTCATCGCGCGAAATGACGACCGTGACGGCGGCTACTTCGCGGCGAAGGAGCTGCTCGCCTCCGCGCGACCCACCGCCTTCTTCGTCACGACCGACATGCAGGCCGTCGGCGTGATCCGTGCTGTGCGCGAGGCGAACCTGTATGTCCCCGGCGACATCGCCGTCATGTCCTTCGACGGATCGGAGCTCGCCGCGAGGGCGTTCCCCGGCCTCAGCAGCGTCGACCCCGGCATCCAGACCATCGCCGAGACGGCGATGAAGCGCGTGCTCGCACGCCTCGACAAGTCGAACCTCGACGAGACCCACGACATCCTGCCGTCTGCACTGGTGCTCCGGCGCAGCTGCGGGTGCAACGATCCCGCGGCGGCGGCGGACGTGCTAGTCGCGCAGTGACACCGGCGGCACGAGGAGCCCGATCTCGGTGCGCACCCACCACGCCCCGCTCTCGGTGCGTTCCGCCTTGGTCGTGAAACGGTAGTCGTACACCCGCGCGCGCAGCCACCGCGGCGGCGCATCCGGGAATGGGTTCACTCGCAGCAGGCGCAGGGTCGCGCGGTCCTGCTGGAGTAGGCGCAGCATCAGGCGCTGGAACCAGCCGGTGTCGGGCGATCCGAGGGCGAGGAACCACATCTGCCAGTCCAGCCTCAGGTGGTACGGCGCGAACTGCCGTGGCATCCGCATGGGGTCGCCCGGCTTGCCCTTGAACTCGTACTCCCGCCAACGCGCTGCGGTGTCGGGGTCGTCGGAGTCGGTACCCTCGATCACCACCTCCCGCCGTCGCTTCGTGACCGTGCCGAATGCCCCATAGGCGTTGACGAGGTGGTAGCGGTTGAAGCTCGCGTTCATGAGTTGGCGGCGCGCCACGAGATTGCGGGCCGGCCAGTAGCTGAGCACGACCAGCAGCGCGGTGACCGTGAGCACGACGGCAACGAACCACACCTGCGGCGCCTCATGGCGCGGCTCGGCGAGAGCAGGGACGAGCCGCCACGCGGTGCCATCGTCGATCGCGGAGAACGCCAGCACAATCGTGATCCAGTTCAACCAGGCGAAGTTGCCGGAGATGACGAGCCACAGCTGCGTCACAATGATGAGCGTGGCGGCGATCGAGGCGACCGGCTGCGGGGCGAAGAGGAAGATCGGCACGCCGAGCTGCACGAAGTGATTGCCGAGCACCTCGAGCCGGTGCACGCGCGTCGGCATCCGGTGCGCATACCAGCTCACCGGGTTCGGCATCGGCTGCGTCTCATGGTGATAGTCGAGCGCCGTCAGGTCACGCCACTCTGCTCCCCCGCGGATCTTGATGAGCCCCGCGCCGAACTCGAGCCGGAACACGAGCCAGCGGGTGAAGAGGATGGTCACGATCGGCGGGGCGATCTCGTTGGACCCCAGGAACGCCACCACGAAGCCGGCTTCGATGAGCAGGCTCTCCCACCCGAACGAGTAGAACGTCTGCCCCACATTGACGATCGAGAGGTAGGCGGCCCACAGCACCAGAAACGCGGCCATCGGCAGCCAGGGCGGCCCGAGCTGCGGCAGGCCGATGACGAGCGAGGCGGCGATGGCCGCGCACGTCCAGCAGATCGCGAGCAGCATCCGGTCGGAATAGCGCCAGTGGAACAGGCTCGGCGACTGCCGGTAGCGGATGCGGGCGAGCAGGCGAGGCACCGGCAGCAGCCCGCGCTCGCCGAGGAGCGCCGGGAACTGGTCGATCGTCGACACGAAGGCGATCAGGTAGCACGCGGCGATCCCCCGCTGCAGCACCTGCCGCGCAAGGTCGTAGTCGACCGCGCTGAACCATTCCATCGTGCCGAAATGCTCGGCGCCCTTACCGCCCCGGGGGCCGGTACGACGGCGTCTTCTTGGCAGCTTCGTCGAGGTCCTCCGGCGTCAGAAGCGGCTTCAGACGGAGCTTCACGGCGCCGGTCGAATTGATCATGAGCGAGAGGGCGAGCGCGTCGGCCTCGTCGGGGATCTCAAAGACCCCGAGCGCATCGGTGTCCCCAAAGGCGTAATAGAAGCACTCGAGCGACCCTCCAGCGGACTTCAGGGCTTCCACGACCGCCTCGCGCCGTTTCGTACCGCCTTCACGCATGAGGCCAGTGATGCCCTCGCCAACGTAGTTCGCTTCAAACAGATACTTGGTCATGGCCGATCCCGTCCCGTGATGTGCGTGATATGGGCAATACCAGCGAGCGCTGTGCGCTGATAGTAGGCCCGCCGCGCCGCCCTGACAACGGGTGCACTCACGTGCGACCCGATCACGCCAGACGGGCCGCCCGCATCGCCGCGTACAGCTCCGCCACCTCGGACGGTCTCGACACGGAGCGACCAGTCAGCTCGGTCAGCTTCGCGAGCCTGTAGAGCACCGTATTGCGATGGCAGTGAAGCCGCAGCGCAGCTTCGGCCGTGGAGCCATCGGCTGCGAACCACGCCTCCAGCGTGTCCAGTAGCGGGGCCCGCTCTCTGGGCTCGAGTTCGAGCACCGGGCCGAGAACGTCGATTCGGAGCTCCGCCGCAGCCTGGGGGTCGCTGACGATGAGTACGTCCAGTGGCGCCGAACCGAACCGGCGAACGCCAATATTGGCCCGCGGCGTGCATCGCAACGACAACCGTGCCTGGTGCACGGCGTTTCGCGCATCCGCGAGAGAGGTCACGCTCCGGCTGATGCCGATCCGTGAGGCTGCACGTTCGGCGACGACGTTGATCGCGATAGCCACGTCCGATTCGGAGGTGCAGCCGACCAGGCCCACGAACTCGCCCTTCCATGTCGACCAGGCCGAGGCAATTCCCGCGGCGCGAAGGCGTGCGGCGATGCCGGGCATTGGGTCGGCACCCGTGCCACTCAGTTCGGCGGCGACGACGAGATAGGTGGCGTGCTCCGGAAGGTTGAGGGCACGCAGTAGGCGCGGTATCTCGCTGTGCGCGGTCTCCCCTTCCAGCAGGCTCAGGAGCATTACGCTCTTGGCCTGCTGGTCTTTGCGACCGAGGTCGTCGATGACCTCGCGGTACGACTCGGCTGCCGCGTTCGAATACTCGTCGATGATGCCCCAGACAGAGGAGGACACGCGGAGCAGCGATTCGGAACTCTGCGACGAGTGCGACCGAGCAATCATCTCCTCCCAGAGCTGCAGCCCAGCAAGGCGGTAGGCGTGCAGCAGCCCTGCCATGGGGATGCCGGACTCCGCCTTCACCCGTCCAGCGCGGCGCGGCGCGTCGAGCAATCGGTGCTCGCCCGAGAGTCCGCGAAGCAGCGCTTCCACGTTCTCAGTCACCACGGAGTGCAGCACCGGCACCGCGAGGGTGCTCTCCGTGTAGGAGTGCTCGCCGGTGAGGATCTGTTCGACGATGCGATCGGCAATGGTGCCGACGGAGCCGAGCATCTCGGCAAAAAGCGCAACGGTGTCCGTATCGATCTCGTGTGCGGCCGTCGCGGGGTTCCGAATCGCACTGTTTGCGTTGCTCATGTAAGGAACATAGCCCGGCGAAGGAGGTCACAGTTGTGCGGCCGCACAACGTCTGCCACCGAAATACGGGGCGGCTGCCTATCGGCCGCAGGGCTTCGCACGGCAACACTGGGTCTCACGATCAAAGGAGATCCATGACCATCGACGCGAGCACCCCGCTGACCGCTCCCGGTTCCGAGCTTTCCGCTTCCGTACGAGCCGCGTTCGACGCGACCATCGGCGATCTCACCGAGGGGGCTGCCACGTGGGCCTCCATGCCGCTCGCCCAACGCGCCAAACTGCTCTCGTCGACCCATGCGGCGATGGCGGCGCAGGCGCAGCGGTGGGCACTGCGCGCTCGGGACATCAAAGGATTGGGTGTGACATCCCCGCTCGTCGGCGAGGAGTGGATCTCTGGTCCCTACGCGGCGCTCGCGGGTGTCGGAACTCTCGCACACACTGTCGCCGGCCTCGCAACCGGGAAGTCGCCGCTCTCCGGAATCAAGATGGGCACCGCACCCGGCAACCGGGTCACCGTGCCGGTTCTTCCGCACACCGCGCATCAGGCGCTGCTGCTCCACGGTTTCAGCGCGGAAGTGTGGCTCAAGCCTGGCGTCACGGCAGCCGAGGCAGTGGCCTCAGCGGGCCTCGGTGAACTTACTCCGACAGCATCCGGAGGTGTCGGACTCGTGCTCGGCGCCGGCAACATCACCTCCATCCCGCCGCTGGACGTGCTGTACGAAATCGTCGCGAACAACCGGGCTGTGCTGCTGAAGCTCAACCCGATAATGGCCGGCATGATGAGCGTCTACCTCGCGGCGCTGCAGCCGCTGGTCAGCGCAAAACTGGTGCGGATCGTGCAGGGCGGGGCTGCGGAAGGAACCTACCTCGCCCACCACCCCGGCATCGCCCACGCGCACATCACCGGGAGTGCCGCGACCCATGACACGATCGTGTGGGGCACCGGGGCCGAGGCGGTGAAGCGACGGGCCGCGGGAACGCCACTGCTCGCCAAGCCGATGACGAGCGAGCTCGGAGGGGTTTCGCCCATCATCCTGGTGCCCAGCAAGTGGACCACGCGCGACCTGCGCTACCAGGCGGAGCACGTCGCCACGCAGCGCCTGCACAACGGCGGCTACAACTGCATCGCCGGACAGATCGTGGTGCTCAGCAAGGACTGGCCGCAGAAGGACGCGTTCCTCGCCGAACTGCGCTCCGCACTGGAGCGCGCACCGCAACGGCGCGCCTGGTATCCCGGCAGCGACTCCCGAATGGAGCACGCGCGATCCGCCTACCCGAAGGCGCAGCGGCTCGCCAATGGCACGCGGCTCCTGGTCGACATCAAAGTGGGCGGGGATGCCTCCGCCATCGAGTCGACCGAGTACTTCTCCCCCGTCCTCGGCGTCATCGAGCTGCCGGGCACCGGACAGGCCTACGTCGATACCGCCGTTGCGACCGTCAACCGCGACTTTCTCGGCACATTGGGTGCGAATATCATCGCCGACCCGCGCGTCATCAAGAAGCTCGGCATCGGCTTCCGGAACGCTGTCGCCGCTCTCCGGTATGGCACCGTCGCGATCAACGCGTGGACCGGGGTCGGCTTCCTCACGGCGACGGCATCGTGGGGTGCATTCCCCGGCCACACCATCGACGATGTGCAGTCGGGCATCGGAGTCGTGCATAACGCACTCCTCATCGATGACGTGGAGCGCACTGTCGTCACGGGTCCGTTCCGCCCGTTCCCTCGCTCCTTCGCGCACGGCGAGTTCGCGCTGTTCCCCAAGCCGCCCTGGTTCGTGACAGCCCGCAGCGCCCGAACCACCGGACGCCTGCTGTCCGGCTTCGTCGCCAAACCCTCGTGGGCGAAGATGCCCGCGATCTTCCTGTCCGCGTTCAAGGCTTAGCGCCCTCCGTGTTCACGAGCCCGTACCCCAACGTCAGCATCCCCGAGCTGAGCGTCTACGACTTCCTCTTCGGCTCGATCGAGGAAGCGGATCTGGATCGCATCGCCGTCACCGACGGCACATCCGGGGAGACAACGACCTACCGCGAGCTGATCGCGCAGATCGACTCCATCGCGGGCGCCCTCGCGGCCGATGGCGTCGCGGTGGGCAATGTCGTGGCCCTGCACTCGCCGAACAGCCCCGCCTTCGTGGCCGTGTTCCACGGAATCCTTCGGGCCGGTGCGACCGCGACCACCATCAATGCGCTCGCGACCGCGGACGACATCGCCTCCCAACTGTTGGACGGAGGCGCCACCCGCCTGATCACGGTCACCCCGCTACTCGAAGCCGCCCTCGCCGGCTCCCGACGCGTTGGGCTGGCTGGCGAGAACGTGATCGTGCTGGATGGGGCCGAAGGCCACCGCTCGCTGGCCGACCTGATCGGTGCGGGACTGCCAGCTCCCGAGGTCAGCTTCGACCCGAGTGTGCACCTGGCCGTGCTGCCCTTCTCCTCCGGCACGACCGCGAAGCCCAAGGGTGTCATGCTCACCCATCGCAATCTTGTCGCCAACGTCGTACAGGCGGGGCCGCTGATCGGGGTGACCTCCGATGACCGAGTGCTGGCGGTGCTGCCGTTCTTCCACATTTATGGGATGACGGTGCTGCTCAACATGGCGATCTCCACCCGAGCAACGTTGGTGACGATGCCCCGCTTCGACCTCGTCGAATTCCTGCGGATCATCACGGATCATCGCTGCAGCTACATTTTCATCGCGCCCCCGATCGCGGTGGCGTTGGCGAAGCACCCGCTGGTCGACCAGTACCAGTTGGACAGTGTGCGGGTCGTCATGTCGGGTGCAGCGTCGCTCGACGAGGCCATCGCTGCCGCCGTGGCCGAGCGTCTCAATTGCCGAATCATTCAGGGCTACGGCATGTCCGAGATGAGCCCGGTGTCGCACGCCCATGATGTGACGAGGACTGACATCCCCCTCGGCAGTGTGGGCTTCACGATCCCGAACGTCGAGTGCCGACTCATCGATCCCCTCACGGGCGACGATATTGCGGTGCCGGAGACCGGGGTGAGCGATCCCGGTGAGCTGCTGTGCCGCGGACCCAACATCATGATCGGCTACCTCGGCAATGAGCAGGCCACCCGGGAAGCCATAACCGACGACGGTTTCCTCCACACCGGCGATGTCGCCACGGTCAGCGCGGATGGTCACGTGACCATCGTCGACCGTCTCAAGGAACTCATCAAGTACAAGGGCCACCAGGTCGCACCTGCCGAGCTCGAAGCGCTCCTTCTCTCGCATCCGCTGGTCGCCGACGCCGCCGTGATCGGTGTGGCGGATG
Organism: Marisediminicola sp. UYEF4; assembly: GCF_040546025.1. NCBI lineage: Bacteria > Bacillati > Actinomycetota > Actinomycetes > Micrococcales > Microbacteriaceae > Marisediminicola > Marisediminicola sp. UYEF4. Next base: position 140,061 of record NZ_JBEPNA010000004.1, read on the forward strand.
CGGATGGCGAAGAAGTGCCGAGGGCGTATGTCGTGCTGCAACCGCACGCAGGACTAACCGAAGACGAGGTGATCGCCTTCGTCGCCGAACGCGTCGCCCCGTACAAGAAAGTGAGACAGGTCGAGATGATCGAGACCATTCCGAAGTCGTCCTCCGGCAAGATTCTCCGCAAGGACCTGCGGATTCTGGCGGGCCGGTCGTGAGCGTGCGCAACGCGGGATCCTTCGACTACGTCGTCGTCGGTGCCGGTTCCGCCGGTGCAGCGCTGGCCAACAGACTGAGCGCCGACCCCTCAACCACTGTCCTGGTCCTCGAAGCGGGGGGCCCGGACAAGAACCAGGCGATTCACATCCCTGCGGCGTTCTCCGGTCTCTTCAAAAGCGACTTCGACTGGAACTACGAGACGACACCGCAGCCCGGGCTGGGCGGACGAACCGTGTATTGGCCGCGCGGGAAGGTGCTGGGCGGGTCATCCTCGCTCAACGCCATGATGTGGGTGCGCGGATTCGCAGCCGACTACGATCGCTGGGCCGAGCTGGCGGGCGCCGGCTGGTCATTCGAGTCGCTTCTGCCGATCTTCACGAGGGTCGAGAAGGTACAGGATGCGACGGACCCCGAGCACGGGGTCGCCGGCCCGATGAGCGTCGAGGCGCAGCGCAGCCCTCGGGCGCTGACTGGCACGTTCCTTCAGGCTGTGACGGAAGCCGGCTATTCGGTCGTACCGCCGAACTCGCGGCAACCCGAAGGGTTCAGCCAGACGATGCTCAGCCAGACCAAGGGTGCGCGCCACAGCACTGTCGACGGTTACCTGACCCCCGCGAAGGGGCGCAGCAACCTGACCGTGCGAACCGGCGCCCAGGCCACCCGCGTTCTGTTCGACGGGACACGCGCCGTGGGCGTGGAGTACTCAAGCGGAGGTGAACTCCACCAGTCCACAGCGCGCGCCGAGGTCATCCTCTGCGGCGGCGCCGTCAACACGCCCCAGTTGCTCATGCTCTCGGGGATCGGTGACGCCGCGCACCTGAAGTCCCTCGGCATCCCCGTGGTGGCGGACTCGCCCGAGGTCGGAGCCAACCTGCGGGATCATTTGGTGTCGTTCGTGGCGGTCGGGACCGCAGGCGGAACGCTGTTCACCGCCACGGCACGGGGCGAGGTGGGCAAATACCTGCTGCGTCGTCGCGGGATGCTCACGTCGAATGTCGCCGAGGCCTACGGGTTTGTCCGGTCGAGTGAGGCCGTCGCCTTGCCGGATATCGAGATCATCTTCGCGCCCGCCGCCTACGTCGACGAAGGTCTCTCCGGCATTCCCGCACACGGCATCAGCGTGGGGCCCATCCTCCTGCAACCCAAGAGCACGGGAACGGTCACGCTCGCCTCCGCCGATCCCCTCGACAAGCCGATCATCGACCCCCGCTACCTGTCGGATGCCGGCGGAGAGGACCGCGCGGTCATGATGGCGGGCCTGGCCATCGCAGAACGCATCTTGGCGACACCCTCGATGCGGGCGGTCGCAGACGGAACCTACCTGCGCCCGATGAACGGAGAGAATCTCGACGCGGTCACGCGTGCGGAGCAGTCGCTCAACGGCCTCTCCCACACGCTGTACCACCCCACGAGCACGGCGCGCATGGGATCGGATTCCGCGGCTCCCGTGGACGGCGACCTGCGCGTACGCGGGGTGCAGGGTCTTCGGGTCGCAGACGCCTCAGTAATGCCCGAGATCATCCGCGGGCACACCAACGCCCCCTCGATTGTGATCGGCGAAAAGGCGGCGGACCTGATCATCAGTGGCGCCCGCCAGGGGGTGCGGGAGTCCCTGACCGTCAGGTGATCTGCGATTGAGGGTCATTCTCGCCGCGGCCTGGCCGAGACCGAATGACCGATGACAATCACGCATCCGTTTCTCGGGAGCTTCATGCCCGCGGCACAGGCTGCGCCCATAAGGATTCGAGTTCTCACACGAACACCCGTTTACCCACTTCGGGTCATCTCGTGTGCCCTAATCTCGGCGTGTGAGCGCGCGTGCGCTCCAGAGCGGAGACTCCCATGGCCACCACGACAACCCCCAGCCGCCAGGCTTCCCCCCGAGTCGCGGAGGCCTCGACGCTCGACGCCCGCCGGATCGCAGTCGGGCTCGCGCTGGCTGTTACAGCGGCGATCCACGTGCTCGACCTGCCCAGCAAGGTGCAGGAGGTGCCGTACCTTGCGGTCGCGTACGTCCTGCTCATCGTGGCATCGTTCGTCATCATGGAGCGCATCTTTCGCCACGGGATTCTCATCGACTACCTCGCCGCGATCGGCCTCGGCCTCGCCATCCTGCTCGCCTTCGTCGTCAACCGCACGGTCGGAATGCCCGGCGCGACCGACGACATCGGCAACTGGCTCGAGCCTCTCGGTCTGCTGTCGCTCGTCGTCGAGGGCTTCGTCGTCTGGCAGGCCGCCGCCGCCATCGCGCTCCTGCGCCGCGCGAACGGTGCTCAGACTTCTCCCTGACAAGGTGTGGCCTGAACCGCAGCCTGCGGCGACTCCCTCTAGATGCTGCGGTGGTCGCGAACAGCGAGTTCGAGCGCCTCGAGGCGGGCGCGATTGCGGCATCTACGGCCATCGGGTCGGTCAAATTGAGCTGCTGCATCGCCCGACGGCCTTCCGGTGCGGTGTTTATTTCATGCTCGCCAGCCTCCAGGGCAGCAATCAGGTCGGCGATGACGTCATCGAGCGATCGACGCTCCCACCCGAGGTCGGCACCGGCGTTCTGCGACGTCATCATCGCCGTGTCAGTCGCGCCGGGATAGACGGTCGCAACATGCACGCCGGTTCCGGTCAATTCGCGGCGAAGCGATTCGCCGAACTGCGCAAGGCCCGATTTTGTTGCCGCGTAGACCGAGTAGAACGGCATTCCGACGAGCGCAATCCCGCTGGCAACATTCAAGAGGATGCTGCCGCGTGCCTCACCGCTCTGCCGAAGGGCAGGAAGCAGGGCCCTGGTCAGCATGATCGGGGCGGTGAGATTTAGGTCGATCATTGCATGGACATCCGCATCGGAGATCAGCTCGAGCCGGCCGGCACGCACATTGCCGGCGTTGTTGACGAGAAGATCAACGGCACTCCACGACGCGACCGCCTGAGCGATCCGGTCCACTGCGCCGGGCCGGGTGAGGTCGTCGACCAGGATCTCGGTCGTTCCGCCCTCAGCTGCAACGAGCCGAGCGGTTTCCGCGAGCGTGGCAAGCTGACGGCCGACCAGCAGCAGGTGACCTCCGCGTCGACCGAATTCGAGCGCGAGGGCCCGGCCGATGCCCTGGCCGGCGCCCGTGATGATTCCGCGTCGATTGCTGAGATCACGATGATTGAGGTCCATGAGCGATCTCCCTGTGATTGCGGCGGGATGACGGCGGCCGGACTGTCCCGACCACCGCCACAATGCTCTTAAGGACAACAGGCCATCGCGAGGGAAATTCCGGGCTGGCCTCGGACTGGCTCCCGCGTCACCGGCAGCGGTGGTGCGCCGTCCGGGGCCCGCCAGCAGACGGCTGGCTCACCACTGCGCGTTACTTGAGGATGCGAATGAGCTTCTTGTTGGCGAACTCCGCGATGCCGAAGCGACCCAACTCGCGGCCAAAGCCGGACCGCTTCACACCGCCAAAGGGCAGCTCAGGGCTGTCGAGGAGCGAGCCGTTGATGAAGACCATCCCCGCCTCGATCAGATCGGCGACGCGCAGGGCCTGCTCCGCATCCGTCGTGAAGAGGTAGGAACCGAGGCCATACGGGATGTCGTTCGCCACCTGCACTGCCTCGGTCTCGCTCTCCACACGGTAGATGGCGGCGACCGGACCGAAGAACTCCTCCCGGTAGGCGTCACTCTGCGGGGATACATCGGTGAGCACCGACGGAGAGAAGAAGGCGCCGTCGCGGCGCCCGCGTACGACAACGGTCGCCCCCTGTGCTTCGGCGCGGTGGAGCTGCTCCTCGAGGGTGTCGGCCGCGCCGAGGGATGAGAGCGGGCCCAGCGTCGTGTCCGGCGAGGTGGGGTCCGCCGGAAGAGTTCCGCCGATCTTCTCCGTGAAGAGTTCAACGAATGCGTCGAACAGACCGTCGATCACGATGAATCGCTTGGCTGCGTTGCAGGCCTGGCCGGAGTTGTCGATGCGAGCGGCGACAGCGGCGTCGACGGCTTCCTCGAGGTTGTCGGTGCTGAGCAGGATGAACGGGTCTGATCCGCCCAGTTCGAGTACGACCTTCTTGAGGTTGCGGCCGGCGACCTCGGCGACCGCGGCCCCCGCACCCTCCGAACCCGTCAGCGAAACGCCGCACACGCGGGGATCCGCGATGATGTCCGCGATCTGGGCGTTCGACGCGTAGAGGTTGCGGTAGGCGCCTGCGGGGAAGCCGGCATCCGCAAAAATCTCCTCGATGGCGGCGGCGGATTCGGGGCACTGCGAGGCGTGCTTGAGCAGGATCGTGTTGCCGAGCACCAGGTTCGGACCGGCGAAGCGGGCGACCTGGTAGTACGGAAAGTTCCAGGGCATGATGCCGAGGAGTACGCCCAGTGAGGCGTTGCGCATGAACGCCGAGCCCTCACCGCCGAGCAGCTCGATCGGTTCGTCGGCGAGGAAGGCCTCGCCGTTGGTGGCGTAGTACGAGTAGATGTCGGCTGAGAAGTCGACCTCGCCGAGTGCCTGGTCGAGCGGCTTGCCCATCTCACGCACGATGAGGTCGGCCAGGTGATCCCGGCGCTCGGAGTGCAGGTCCGCGACACGCTGCATCAGTGCTGCGCGGTCGGCCACCGAGGTGCGGCGAGAGAATTCGCTGTGTGCACGGTCTGCGGCACCGATGGCGTCGGTGACCTCGGCATCCGTTGCCAGAGCAAAGGCTGGCCCGGTCGCCCCGGTAGCGGGATTCGTGACTACGTATTTGTTCATGATCTCTCCACAGGTTTCGTCGCTGGCGCCGATCGAGAATGGACCCACTACTGCCGAGACAGGGCCGAGCTCGTGTCGTTACAGTCTGCCGCAGTCGCGGCTGTGGGGAAGCCATTTTGAATCGTCCCCGGGTTTCTCGCCGCATTCTTTCTGGTGAAAGGATCAGGGGTGACCGAGAAGGAGTCGGTCGAGTTGCGGGAGGCGAGGAAACGGATCCGGCTGCTGGGCCCCGTCACGGTGACCTACCGGGTATTGAAATTCTCCAAGCACGCCTTCTACCAGTGGCTCCGAAACCCGATCGCGCAACGAGACTGGGATGATGCAGCGGCTCTGGTCCGTGTTTGCGAAGAAACGCGTCCTGAGTGGCAAGGCCGGTCCGCCCGTGCACGACGACCACGTCCAGCGGAACCCCGCCGCGGCAGGCCCGAACGAGCGGTGGTTGACCGACATCACCGACCATCGCAGCGCTTGAAGGCAAAATCTACCTCTGCGCGATCAAGGACGTGTGGTCGAACAAGATCGCGGGCTACTCGATCGACTCCTGGATAAGGGCGACAGCTACCAGGTCGCAGTGCTCCGTGAACCCTCCCACGACGGCACAGTGGCCTCGGCGGCGGTCTGAACTGAATTTATCTGGAAGTTGACGGGGAGACGCGTGCGGCTTCGCGGCGGTATCGTGAGGGTGCCAGTGCATGGGAGGTGAACGCGATCACGATTTCCGATGTCAGCCGTCTCGCCGCACCCGGCGGGCACCGAACCCGGCGAATCCTTGTCGCGCTACTCGGGGTGGGGGCCTTGCTGCTCGGCATCCTCATGATGCACTCGATCGCGAACACTCACGACGCCGCGAGCGACATTTCGCAAGCGGCAGTGTCCCACTCGGCGGGTGAGCCGCTGACTGCCGCGGCGAGCGCCGCAACGCTGGCGCCTTGGAGCGCGCTCGGAGCACTGGAATGCAGCGGACCCTGTGAGCATGACCACGTGTCTGGCCTCATGCTGTGCATGCTGGCGCTCCTCACTGTGGGCTTGTTTGCGGGCTTCTCACTTATGTCCCGTCCAACACACCGCCTCCGGCCCCTCCGTCAAGATCTCGCCCGCCCAGAATCGCGCTCGATGCATCTCGCACCTGACCTCGTACTGCTTTCGATCAGTCGGACCTGATTCGGACGCCACCTGGATCTGCCCGGTGTGCCCGTCGGAGAACCCTGCCGCACGAATCCGGTACGGCCTCCGTCCCTATCGATCTGTTCGACGTGATGATCGATGCATTGGGTGGTGCGCGCGACGCTAACGTCTCGATTCCGCTGACTTCGCCCCGAACGCCCACTCAACTACACCCGTAACTACCCTCATGCTCGTCAGTCGACACATCACGAAGGGACACATCGCCCATGAATAACAGACAATCGGTCGTACTCGAAATCTCGGGCGTTCACTGGGCGTCATCGAAGGCCATCGCGGAGTCCACCCTCCGACGTCGGCCCGGTGTAATCAGCGTGGAGGCGAATCCCGTCTCACAGACAGCGAACGTGACGTACGATCCCCACGCGACCAATGTCGGGCAATTGCGCGGATGGATCGAGGATTGCGGCTTCCATTGCGCCGGGCAATCTGTCCCGGGCCACATCTGCGATCCCATGGAGGAGCCAGCCAACCGGATGAGTGCGTTCACCGGCCCCGGTCGCGATGAGGACAACAATGGGGCGATTGACCACACGAAGCATTCTGCCGAGGTGCACACAGGACCTGGTCTGGCATTGGCGGAACCGGTCCCGGGGACGCCGTCGGAGCACCTGCATAGTGAACACGGGCACGGCGCAATAGGCGCTCAGGATTTGACCGCTCCCCCTGAGGCTGCCGGGCCAGCGCATGATCACGCCCCACGCACGGCTCAGGATATGATGGGTCACGGTGGTCATGGCGGCGCTGCGAGCATGGATGTGATGGTTCGCGATATGCGCAATCGCTTCCTCGTCGCCGCGATCCTGTCCATCCCGATCGTGTTGTGGTCCCCCATCGGTCGGGACGTGTTCGGATTCTCAGTTCCCACACCGTTTGGACTCAGGGACGACGTTTTCTCGCTCATCCTCTCGCTGCCTGTGATCTTCTACTCGGCCTGGATCTTCTTTGACGGCGCCTACCGGGCGCTCAAGGCGCGAACGCTCGACATGATGGTGCTTGTCGCAGTGGGTATCGGCGCCGGCTGGGTGTACAGCGTGGTGATCACGCTGACCGGCGGTGGCGAGGTGTTCTACGAGGCTGCGACTGTGCTCGCCGCGTTCGTGCTGCTCGGGCATTGGGTTGAGATGAGAGCCCGTGGTGGTGCGAACGATGCCATCCGCACGTTGCTGGAGCTGGCGCCACCGCGCGCGGTCGTGATCCGTGATGGTGAATCCGTCGAGGTGTCCACATCGGAGGTCGTCCCTGGCGACCTGATGCTCGTGCGTCCCGGTGCAAAGGTTCCCACTGACGGTGTCGTCGAAGACGGCGACTCGGAGATCGACGAGTCAATGGTGACCGGCGAGAGCCTCCCCGTCGTCAAGCAGCCGGGGTCCGAGGTCATCGGCGCGACCGTGAACACCACGGGCACGCTTCGGGTGCGCGCCACGAAGGTTGGCGCCGACACCGCTCTGGCGCAGATCGTCGCGCTCGTGCAGGAGGCGCAGAACTCCAAGGCGCCCGGGCAGCGCCTCGCCGACCGAGCTGCATTCTGGTTGGTGCTGGTCGCACTCATCGGCGGCACCCTCGTGTTCGTGGTGTGGCTCCTTGTTGGGGCGACATTCCAGTCGGCACTTCTCTTTGCGATCACGGTCGTGGTGATCACGTGCCCCGACGCACTCGGGCTGGCGACCCCGACCGCGATCATGGTCGGCACCGGACTCGGTGCGAAGCGGGGCGTGCTGTTCAAGAACGCATCAGCCATCGAGTCGGGGGCGAGCATCGACACGGTCGTGCTCGACAAGACAGGCACGCTCACGAGGGGCGAACCGGAGGTCACCGACTACATCCCGATCGGCTACGACAAGCTCGAGCTGCTCGCACTCGCCGCTGCAGCCGAGCGCGAGTCGGAACATCCACTTGCCAAGGCGATCGTTGCCTACGCCGAACAGCGTGGTGCACGCAAGCTCTCGGCAGAGTCGTTCCGCAATATCACCGGCCAAGGCGCCGTCTCGACGGTCGAGGGCCACCGGGTCCTGCTCGGCAACACGCGTCTGATGGATGCGGAGGGCGTCGACTCCTCAGCCGTCAGCGCGGAGCAACAGGCACTTGCGAGCACCGGCCGCACCGCCATCATCGTGGCCGTCGACGGCACGGCCGTCGGCATCATCGCTCTCGCCGATGCCGCCCGGGAGACAGCGGCAGCCGCGATCACCGCGATGCACGAGATGGGGATAGAGGTGGTGATGCTCACCGGCGACAACGCCCCGACCGCTGCGCGCATCGGGCAGCAGCTCGGTATCGACACGATCATCGCCGAGGTCCTCCCCGAGGATAAGTCGGCGAAGATCGCCGAACTGCAGAGGGCTGGCAAGAAGGTCGCGATGGTCGGCGACGGTGTGAACGACGCACCCGCACTGGCGCAGGCCGACCTCGGAATTGCGATCGGAGCCGGCACCGATGTCGCCATCGAGACCGCCGACGTCGTGCTCATGCGATCCGATCCGCTCGACGTACCCATCGCGCTCCGCATCGGAAAGGGCACGGTGCGCAAGATGCGCCAGAACCTCGGCTGGGCTATCGGGTACAACGCGGTCGCGCTGCCGATCGCTGCCGGTGTGTTCTACCCGGCATTCGGGATCATGCTCAGTCCCGAGATCGCCGCGATCTCGATGTCGGGCTCGAGCGTGATCGTGGCAGTCAACGCGCTCCTTTTGAAGCGACTTCGCCTACCCGCCGCTCCGCCCACAGGCTCGGCGGCACCCCGCCCGGGGCCCGCGACACAGTCCCGCGGCGGGACGGTCAGCGAATCGATGCCGGAAGCCAACTCATGAGCGCCACCTCGAGCGACATTCTCGGCGAAGTGCAACTGACTCGGAGTGAGATCGCAGGATGGCCGCATCACGACGACCGGTTAGCCAGGAGTTCAAGGACGGGTTGTGCCGGGCGGTGATTGCCACCTCGAAGCCGATCAAGTAAGCGGCCGCAGCCTACGCTGTCGGCGCCGAGACCTTGCGTAAGCGTCGATGCCCGACCTCGTGAAGCGCGACTTCACCGCAGATCGCCCCGGAATCAAGTTCGTCGGCGCCACGCGCTGTCCGAAATTCACGCAGCAGCCCAGTTGCCGGCAGCAGGGTCCCCCTCACGTGCGTTGTCCACCGGCCAGTGAGCCCCCGCGCGGACACCGGACCGTTCGTGAGCAGGTTCTCTGCGCTTACCGCGACTGAGCTGGTCACGGTCGGCCCGGTGTCCGCGGCGGCGGGCTTCACGCCGCAGGACTTTCCGAGGCGCGTTTACACGGACTGTCGAAGGTCGGTCGTCGCGGGACCGGCTGGGACAGCGGGGGTTCGAGGCCATGTCCAGGCGGAGCGCAGGATGAAGGCCAGGAGCAGCACCTCTAGTCCGATGGAGAGGCCGTAGAACCAGGACCAGTCCCAGGACTCCCCTACCGCGTTGAACGCCGAGACGGCGATGTAGAGCGATCCAACGACGAGGTTCGTGGCGCGGTTCACGCGGGCCGGCAGCGTCATGGAGAGCCACACCATCAGGGCCGGGATTGCTATGAGCGCGACAAAAATGGTCATCAACGTCGGGCTGATGTCGAACTCGAAGGTGACGCCGGCGCGGAGGTCGTCGATCACGCCGGGCTTGTAGAGGTGGAAGTAGTCGATGTAGATGTAAAGGAACATGAAGCTGGTCCATGCGGCGGCGAGCTTGGACTGCACCGGGATCGGCGGGTTGTCGAGCAGGTTCGGGGTGTTCGTGCCGATGGTGCTGGTTCTGGACATGGCGGACCTCTCAGGTTTTCAGATAGAACTTACGGTTGTAAGGACTGATCGCCAGCGTAGCCTTACAAGCGTAAGTGCGCAAGGATGGGGGAATGACGCCGCGCACACCGCTGAGCAGGGAGAGGATCATTGGCGCGGCAGCGGAGGTAGCCGACCGCGCGGGTGTTGCCGCCGTGAGCATGCGCAGTGTCGCGAAAGTGCTCGGCGTTGAGGCGATGTCGCTCTACCATCACGTCCCAAGCAAGGAGGCGCTGCTCGACGACCTCGCCGATTGGGTGTTCGAGAGGATCGAGCTGCCCGAGGTCGGCGACACCTGGCGCGAGGCGCTGACCGGCCGGGCACGATCGGCACGATCGGTGCTCACCGCTCACCCGTGGGCGCTCGGCATGATGGAATCGCGCCCTAACCCGGGCCCGGCGCTGCTGAAGCATCACGACCGGCTGCTTGGCGTGCTGATGATGTCAGGCTTCAGCGCCGCGCTTGCGACACATGCGTTCTCTGCGATCGACGCCTACGTGTATGGGTTCGCGCTGACCGAGTCGAGCCTGCCGTTCCAACCTGGGGACGGCGCCGAGGCGGCGTTCGCCGCCACGGTGGCGCCTGCGGCGGAGCTGTATCCACACCTCGCGCGCTCGCTCGCCGAGTTGCTGGGCGATGGCGGTTACGCGTTCGCGGACGAGTTCGACTACGGATTGGAGCTGCTGCTAGAGAGCTTGGAGCGTCGGGTCGCCGACGCGAGCCCCGCGCTGCGCGAGCGTTAGCGCCTCCGCCGCAGGACTCGCCCGACTAACGAAGCGAGCCACGGGTGCAGGACCCTATCAAGGGGAAATGCCCGATGGTGGCGACGTAACGGGCGCTTGTGAATCACGTGCGGGCTCGCTGGGTGGTTTGTGGACGCGGCAGGAGGACGACGAGAGCGTCGAGGCGCCAGTCGCAGAGCCGTATTGCAGTCCTGTGCGGATCGCACACTGATGCTCGGTCTCGTGCAGGTCACCAATAACGAGGCCAGCCAGTTCGCGCAGAGGTTTTCTACAGGTTTTCTGTAGGTGCTACACGTGCGTTAACCCTCAAAGTCCCGGAAACCTTGCGGTTTCCGGGACTTATTGTTGTCGCGGGGACAGGATTTGAACGTGCGACCTCTGGATCAATCCCTTGGTCAGCGGTTGTTCCCTGATGTCTCGGAAACCGCCGAGTTCCCTTTAGTTGTAGGGGATGCAGGCGGTTGGCCTGATCCGAGTGTAACGGGTTCACCGCGGTCGGTTACGGAAGATTGCGATGGGTAAACGGTGGGGTGGTTAGGGCGACGCCAAGAATCATAAACCGCGTGCTCCCGCGACATTGCGAATCAAATTAATGAGGACCCTTCGGCGACACCAGCCAACGCTGCCCAGTGACCCGGATACTCGGGCCGCAACTCGGCAAGCACAAGAGCATAGCGCGCACAGAATTGTCGCAGGTGGTGCTTTCTCAAGAATAGCATTTTCCAAGAGATCTTCATCATTCGTACGGGCGGCCTAATTGAAACTATGGCGGATCCGTTGACTACTTTTGAGGGTGCTCGCTAAAACATTTATCTCAATCCTATATTTGAGCATTATCCGAAGAGTTCCCTCGACGACGGATATCCGCCGTTATGTCAAGTGGTAGTTGCTCTATTTGCGGAATGTGCAATCAGGGTAAAAGCGGATAAGACTTCGGCCCCTCCCCGATTATCGGTCTGACCAGGGCTTTCTCGGACTCAGTTCCGTTCGATCGGGACTCTGCAGTGCCAACATTCTGTGGCCGATTCCGCTCGCTCAATCGCACCTGATCAGGGATTTCTCCGTCGTGGATTCATAAACTGCAATCGGAATGCAAAACTTGCAATCGATGAGAAGGCGTGATTCGCCGGATGGATCAGGGAATGTCGCGCACTTTCCAGTTGCCAGCGATGCCCACAATCCTGACGCTTTGCTCGAACGCGTGCTCGACGGTTGGGCGCGTGCGCAGCGCTCAAGCGACTTCTCACCGAGCACGATTCGCACTTCGACCCCATAGATGACGGCGCTCACTGAAATTCCCCAGTTCTGCTCACTGAAATTCCCCACTCCGGGTCGCTTCCGCACATAGAAGCGGGCCCTCCTCGATGCTGATGGTCTTCGACCACACACCCGCTCGAGAAGGGCCCTACTCCTATGCTTTCAGAGGAGGACGACGTGGACATCCACGCGCTCAAACGGCAAGGGATGACGATCAGTGAGATCGCCCGCCGCACCGATCACGACCGCAAGACAATCCGTGCTTATCTGGCCGGCGAACGTACTCCGGGGGTGCGTCAACGAGCCGCGCCGGACCCGTTCGACGCCTTCATCGATTACGTCACCGCCCGGCTGAAGGAGGACCCGCATCTCTGGGCGGCGACGCTGCTGGACGAGCTCGTCCCGCTGGGCTTCGAAGGGTCGTATCAGACCCTAACCCGCCAGATCCGGGACCGGAGCTTGCGTCCCGCTTGCACCGCCTGCGCGCATGTGACCAAGCGGCCTAACGCGATCATCGAGCACCCGCCGGGCGAGGAGACCCAGTTCGACTGGGTCGAGCTGCCCGACGCGCCAGCCGGCTGGGCGTTCCCGACCAAACGCGCCTACGTGCTCGTCGGCTCGCTCGCGCACTCGGGGGTTTGGCGGGCGGTGATTTCCCCGTCGATGGACCTGCCCCACCTGCTCGCGGCGATGACGGTGCTGCTGAGCCTGCTCGGTGGGGTGACGAAGTCCTGGCGGTTCGACCGAATGAGCACCGTGCTCAAGGCCGGGACGAGTGATCTGACGCCGATGTTCGCCGCGTTCTCCAAGCACCACGCCGTCACCGTCGTCGCCTGTCGGCCCCGGTCGGGCAACCGCAAGGGCGTGGTCGAGAAGAACAACCACACCGCCGCGCAACGCTGGTGGCGCAACCTCCCGGACGAGGTCACCCTCGAGCAGGCACAGCAACGCCTGACCGCGTTCTCCAGAGGCCAGGACGGCCGGCGCCGCGAGGGCCGCGATGGCTCCACGACGGCCGCTGTCATGTTCGCCGCCGAACGCCTCCAACCGTTGCCGCCGACGCTGTTCCCGGTCGTCGTGACGGAGCAGCGCACCGCAACACGGCAGGCGTTGATCGATTGGCGCGGAAACCGGTACTCGGTCCCGCCGGAACTGGCCGCGGCCCGCGTCGTCGTCCACCAGCGCCTCGGCACACCGACCATCGATATCGCCACGGTCTCTGGCGTCGTCATCGCCCGGCACACGCTCGCGGAGGCCGGCCTCGGGGTGACGATCCGCGACAGCGGACACGTCACCGCCCTCGAGAGCATCGCGATGGCCGCAGCGCCTCCCAGCCGGCCGCACCGGAAGAAGGAACGCATTCCACCGGGCACCGCGGCCCGCCGCGCCGCGATGGCGCTGACCGGCATTACCGAACCCACCACCGTGATCAGCCTGGCCGCCTACGAGACGGCCGCGAAGAACAGGAACACCCTCCGATGAACACACCACTCACCACCGCCCAGACGACCGCCACGACCGTGACCGCGGCGACACCGGCGAGCGTCTATCAGCAGCTGCGCGGCCACCTTACCGAGCTCAAGCTCGCCGACGCCGCCGACGCCCTGCCCCGCGTCCTCGACCAGGCCCAAGCCGAGGGCTGGACCCTCACCCACACCCTCGAGCGGCTACTGGCGATCGAGGTCACCGCGACCGACGCCCGCCGTCTCTCCGGGCGGTTCCGCTTCGCGAACCTGCCCACCGGCGCCACCCTGGACGACTTCGACCTCGACGCCGCCTCCGGCATCGACCGGTCCCTCCTCGCCGAGCTCGGCACCTGCCGCTACCTCGAAACGGCGACCAACGTGCTGCTGATCGGACCGCCCGGGGTCGGCAAAACCCACATCGCCACCGGCCTCGGCCATGCCGCAGTGCAGGCTGGCTACCGCACCTACTTCACCTCCGCCGCCGACCTCGCCGCACGCTGCCACCGCGCCGCGATCGAGGGCAAATGGGGCACGATGATGCGATTCTTCGCCGGCCCCACGCTGCTCGTAATCGACGAGCTCGGCTACCTGCCGCTGCCCGCCGAGGCCGCGTCAGCACTGTTCCAAGTCATCAACCAGCGCTACCTGAAAACGTCGATCGTGATCACCACGAACCGGCCCGTCGGCGCCTGGGGCGAGATCCTCGGCGACACCACCGTCGCCGCCGCGATGCTCGACCGGCTCCTGCACCGATCCGTCGTCGTCACCCTCGACGGCGGCTCCTACCGACTCCGCAACCACGCCGCCCAATCCAACGAACTCCGCCGCGTGACAACCGGCACAAACTTCCGCTAACCTAACCCCGCGACCCGGGGAGCTTCGATGAGCAGGACTGGGGAATTTCGCTGAGCGCCGTCATAGACGAGTTGCAATGCGACAGCTGCCAATGAGAGTCCGGGTCGACGTGACGACGCTCACGACGAACGTCCCTAGCGGGGACGACGAGGCCGGGCGGCGAATGGCGAAGCTGGCCGCCCGCGACGAGGACCTGAGAGCACACGGCCGCTCAAGCTACCGGGTGTGCACGACGGTCGTCATCCCCAACGGCGATTGCGTGATGATAGTCGACACGCTCGAGCGAGAGGAGATCCAGCAATGACGAACCTGCAGCCGGGCGTGCTCGAAGAGCCGCCAGCAATCGAACTGTTCCTGATCCCGGATGAGGTCAGCGCTCAGTTGCGGATCAGCCGCGGTGAGCTGAAACGGCGCAGGGATGCCGGTGAAGGTCCCGCGTACTTCACGCTCGGCCACACCGTTCGTTATCTCGCCACCGATTTCGAGATTTGGCAGGCCGGACGTGCGGTCCCCCAAGTCCAACCAAGGGCCGCAGTAATCTGGAGCCATGCGAGAGACGCCTATTACCCGATTGGTGGAGGACTACCTCAAGGTGATCTGGAAGGCCAGCGAGTGGTACGACGGTGGAGTCTCCACTTCGGAACTCGCAGCCGCGATGGGTGTTTCAGCTTCCACAGCATCGAGTGCGCTCAGCAAACTCGCCCGCGACGGATTCGTGAATTGGGAACCCTACGAGCAGGCCCGTCTCAGCGACCGCGGCCGAGCAGTGGCAGTCGGGATGGTGCGAAAGCATCGCATCATCGAGACCTACCTCGTCCAGATTCACGGGTACACCTGGGATGAAGTGCATGACGAGGCCGAGGTGCTTGAGCACGCCATCTCAGACCGGCTCCTGAACGCCTGGGACCGAACCCTCGGCTACCCCACCCACGACCCGCACGGAGACCCCATTCCTAACGCAGACGGGGTCCTCGCGGAGACGAGCGGGGTCAGGCTTCACGACCTCACCCCTGGCAGTGCCGCACAAGTCATCCGAGTGTCAGACCACGACGCCGAACTGCTGCGCTACTTGGACGAGCTCGGCATCCGTGTCGGAGCCACGTCGAGGTCACGAACAATCGTCCGTTCGCCGACTCGACCACGGTGCGCCTGGAACGCGGAACCGTTGACCTCTCTGCCACCGTCACCAATGCCGTCTGGGTTACCCCCGGCCGCTAGCCGAACAGCTCGCCCAGCCAGTTCTCCTTGCGCCGAGGCTTCTGGCCTGCATACCCGTGATCATCATGCCGACCGTCGTAGTCAGAACGCGCCGGCCTTGCGGCTCCTGCAGCTGCTCCGGGGCCTGCAACTCCTGCAGACCGTTCGATGATCTTGTCGAGCTCGCCACGGTCCAGCCAGACCCCGCGGCATTGGGGGCAGTAGTCAATCTCGATGCCGGAGCGTTCCGACATCACCAGCGCGGTGCCGTCAATGGGGCAGTTCATGCTTTCACCTCTCGGTCGTTGTGCGTGAGTTGATCGTGGTCGACGATTTCGGGCCCAGGGCTGCGCCGGAAGGGTGCCGCAAGGGTTGGCAGGATGTCGTGCCGGTGAATCACCAACGCCACGATCGCGATGACGATGTGAATGCCGCTGAGAACGTAGCGGCCGGTTGTGTCTGTGACGAAGAACTGCACCGCAAACAGCGCCGCCAGCGCGATCGCCGACCACCGGTGGAATCGCAGCGCAACGATGATCGCCACACCCATTACCGTCTGGCTCGCGGTGAGAACAAACTCCTCGACCTGGCGGGCGTCGAGGGCAAGGTCCCCGCCGCCACCACCGAGCCAGTGGGCCACCGGAAGCGAGCCCACGAGAAGGGTCCATTGGTTGATCTTGGACGCGATCAGGATGCCGATCGCGGCAGCGCCCATGCCCCGCAACGCGAACATGACCGCGACTATGAACTCCGGCGCCTCAGATGCCAGCGGCGCCAGCCACTGCACCAGGAAGTAGCTATCGATCCCTAGGGCACTGCCGGAGTCGACAAGCGCGGTCGCGAACGGCTCAGCGGAGAAGAGGATGATCGCCGCGGAGACCACGAACATGCTGATCACCGTGACACGTCGCGCGATAGTGGGCATCCCTGCGATGTGAGCGGCTGTTCCCACGAACTTCTCGTCACCGTGGTCATGCACCCGGCTGGCCCGCCACAAATAGAGACCAAAGATTGCAATAAGGATGATCCCGAACCACATGGCGATCGTGCCCATCACCGGGATGACGAAGGCGAGCAATGCGACAATTGCTAGCACCCCGACATCCATTCGGCTGTTGCCCGGCAGCTGAAGAACTCGAGGCAATGCCTTACCGGTCGCACCTCGCTCGCGGGCGATGCGCCGAGCGACGAATAACGCGACAAAGACGATCAAGGGCCAGCCGAAGCCCAGGAGCAGCCGGTTGGAGCCGGTCATGTTGGCGGCCGCGAATTGCTTGTATGCCGGGTCCGAACCCGAGCGGAACGCGTAATACAAGTCGACCGCGTACTCCGGTAGTACAGCGATGAGCGCAAGGATCGCGATCGCCAGAGCGCCCGAGATGTCTTTCTGTGCGGCTTCAGCCGCCCACGCCAACATGAAAGATGCTGCAACGACTGCGGCACCAAAGATGAACAAATCGACTACCGGGTTGGGGGCGAACCCTGTAATGCGGAATGTGATTGCCGGTGTGGCAATCGCCAGGCACAAGATGATGCGCCTCAAAAGTGGGCCGGGCATAGCTGGTCCTTCGGTCTGGCCGTGACCCGAGGACAAGCAAAACGCGAGACCTCGGCCATGGGGATGGCCGAAGGTCTCGTTCGCTCCGAAAGAATCAGAGTGGCAGGCCGGGCACTCGTCCTGAGCGCCAGTATGTCGACCTACCGCGACGCCCGCCGATGTTGCGGACTGTGGGAACTACTCCCCTTCGATGTTTCAAGCTAAGCAGACCACCACAAGCATTTCCATGCTTACGCATGTATTTGGTTTCTCAAAATGCTGAGTTCGACGCATCAAACTTCTGCGGACACCTGGGAGGAGCTTGGGCTCACAGGTCATAGCCCATCTCTCGTGACGGATCAGGAAACACCCTGGCCTGTTCTGGGAAGAGTCCGCCCATGGTTGCGCCTGGGTTGGGTGGCTGGGGGGTATCCATTGCCGCAAGGCTCGCCGCATTAGCGGATCCCCGATAGGAGGAACGAAGGGCAAGCCGATCGACGTTCGCTGTACCTGGGTCGCCACCCGCCGACACCGCGATCCTGGCTCACGCGAGCGAAGTTGAGCGAGGAGCCCCGCCAGGCATCGTCAACGCACTCTTCCCCGCAGATCGCGCACGACTCCTTTCGACCAAGCGGTACATCCGGCGAGCTCCCCGCGGCTAGCGCGTCCGCTGTCATACGGCAGCCGGGCGTAGCGGGACTCGAAATGCGGCGGCCGGAGAAGCTCGATCTCAGTCAATAGTCGAAGCCATCGCCGCGACGCCCCACGGGCTTGGTGTGAAAACGGATAACGCGATTCACCAAAATGCTTAAATTTGGTTACCACGCTTGCCATTTCCACTACGCTACGGCGGCCTTGAGCACCTCGACGTAGTCGGCCGGCACCTGCAGCGCCCAGTCCGGAGGGAGTACCGCACCGCTCGACGCCGGAACGGTGTCCATGACCGCGTGCGGATAGTCGTGCGGGCCGGTGCGGAGCTCCGCGCCATCCGACACGCGCACCACGACGGCCCGACCGGACAGGGTGCCGAAGTCGATGCCGATGACGTACTGATCAGCTGCGCGGAAGGTCGTGGACTCATTCGTCGTGGGCCACGCTGCTGCCCCAGAATGCGGCCGCCGTGTGTCAGCGGTGCCTCGCCGCGGCCAACCCGTTCCCAGGAGCCACGATCGACACGGGCATCCCGGCCGTCCTGCTGCTGGCGCTGCCTGCGCTGCTTGCCCTGACGCTCGCGGTCGGGATTACCGACCAGATACTGCGGCGCGGGCGGCGTTCCCGCGAGGCCGCCAGCCAGCTGCTGCGCGGTGCGCAAAGGCGCCGCATGCATGGACACGACGTGTCGGTGGTCTCAGCCGAGCGGCCGTTTGCAGTCACCTTTCCCGCCCGCCACGGCGGCATTGTCGTGTCCACCGGCGCCGCGGCCGTGTTAGACCACGATGAGCTCGCCGCGGTGCTGGCCCACGAGCACGCCCACCTGAGCCAGCACCACCACGCGGTCTCGTCCCTTGTGGCCTCCGTCGGGGTATTCCTGCGGTGGGTTCCGCTGATTGCCGCGGCGGCGGACGCGTTGCCCCAGTACCTCGAGATCGCTGCCGACAACGACGCGCGCCGCGCCGCCGGCACCCCGGCGCTCGTCAGCGCGCTGATCAAGCTCGGCGAGCGCGTCCAGCCAGCCGACCAGGACCAGTCCTTCACCGAGGCGCTGCACGCAACGGGACCCGAACGCATCCGCCAGCTCGTGCGCCCCGTCGACGGCCGCGCCGGAGCCCTCCCGGCGATGATCATCGGGTCCTATCTCGTCGCGCTGGCAGTCGCCAGCGCCGCCGTCACCCTGCCCTACGCCGCAGCGGCACTGAACGGGTGCGCATGAGCGCCCCGCGCCGCCGCGACATCGCCAGACTGACCGTGGCCGGACTATTCATCGCGGCGGGGGCCCTGTTGATCGGCGCACTCACCGCGCCTCAAACGGTGGAGCACGCCTATGGGGCGGCCAAGACGTCGATCACGGGAGCGGTTGACGAGGTGCGCGAAGTGACATTTGGCGTGCTGCCGACCGTGCAACTCGGTTCCACCGGCGGCATGCCGTCGCTGGATCAGTGCGATGGCACTTTTACCGAGATGGCTTCCTACGAGCGGGAGGGAGTGCCTCCGGTCTGGGCAGCCCACAACAACTGTCTCGGTGACGTGCTTCTGCCGTGGGAGTCGGGGCAGCACATCCGACTCGAGGGTAATGGCCAGGTTTATGAAGTCATCGACATCCGGCACACGGACAAAACGTGGGCCACCACCGAGGACCTCATCGGACTCGGCGGGTCCCTGGCCCTTCAGACCTGCCTCTACGGCGAGGATCGCATCAAGTTTGTGGGCCTCGAGCCGGTCCGGTCCTGACGCGCACCTGAGACATCGTATTGCTCAGACATGAGCCCGACATCGTTGGCGACCCCGAGCAGCCGATCCATGAGCTCGGTCGCGTCCGCCAGCAGACCGCTACGCCCAGATGCCGGCGCTCTCATCTACCCCTCCTCGACGTTCCGCCCGACGTGATCTGACCCGCGGCTTCGTCGGATTCGTCTGACGATCAGCAGTGCGATCACGACGACAATGGCCGCGTAGGCCGAGTAATTGAGATATTGAGAATACTTGTCGATAAGTGCATATTGCGTGCCAAGCGCGGCACCAAGGCCGATCAGTAGGAGGTTCCAGAGGACGCTTCCGGCGACGGTGAAGACGCTGAAGGTCATCAGGTTCATTCGCTCCGCGCCCGCAGGCAGCGAGATGAGACTCCGTACGCCGGGGATGAATCGTCCGAAGAAGATCGCTGATTTGCCGTGTCTGGAGAACCATCCAGCGGCTTTCTCGAAGTCGTCTCGGTCGACAAGAGGAAGTCGTGACAACCAGCGGATGGATCGTTCCATTCCGAAGGCTGCTCCCAGATAGTAAAGGAGGACGGCACCGAGATAGGCGCCCAGCGTGCTGGTGAGGACGATCAGTGCGAAGTTCATCTGGCCCTGTTGCGAGAGAAATCCAGCCAGAGGCAAGATGATCTCGCTGGGGATCGGGGGAAAAACTGTCTCCAAGAAGGTGAACAGACCGACACCCCCTTCGCCGAAGTTGGACATTAGCTGGACTGCAAAACCGAGGATCCCAGAGAGATCTTCCGGGGAGGTGGTGGGCGATGCGATCACGGGCTTCTTTCTGAGGTTTGCAGCGACACATGGTTGGGAGTCCAGTCATGCGGGCGCTATCAGCGCTCGATCGTGAACGTATCGATGAGTGTTCCCGATTGGGTGATCGCCCGGCCGATGAGGCGCTCGTCATAGACGAGCAGATCCAGGTAGTGCAGGGTGGAGCTGCTCACCTTGGTGAAGTCTTCCCGGCCAGTGGGGCGGAGTTTCGCGCCAGCTCCCGACACGACGTAGGTCACCCCGTCTTGCGGTAGTGAGCGCTGGTAGTCGTGGTCGTGCCCGGCTAACACCAATGGGACGTCGAATTCAGCGAATAGCGGGCTCCATGCCCGCCGCACCGCCAGATCTGATCCGTGGTGCCCTGCGGAGTATGCGGGGTGATGCATCGCGACGAGCGTCCAAGTTCGATCCGGCGTAGGTTCCGCCAAGGTGTTTCGCAACCAGGCGGTCTGTGCGGGGTCTTCGACCCTGTTGGAATCGAGCACGATCAATCTGACCGACGCGATTTGCTCAACGTACCAAGGATTGTCCTGCCCCAGCGCGGCGAGGATCTGTTGTTGCTCATTGCTGCGGTAGTCGTGGTTGCCGAGTACCGGAATCAGCTCGGCCCCCGCGTCGATTATTGGTGAGAATGGTTCGGTGACTGCATCGCCGAGCAGCGCTACCTCGCCGTCCTCGTAGATCAGATCACCCAGCAGCAGCAGTGCATCGTACGGGTCATCTTGTGCTTCAAGGGCCATCCGTCGCGCGGTCGCATGTTCGGCTTCAGTTCTCGTGCCGGTGTCTCCCGCTACCGAGATTCGTGCCTCGGGATTCCCCGCTATCGGGGGCACCGTGTCGCCGGCGATCGGGGACGATGCTTCATTGTTGAACGGGGTGAAGTTGGGTGGGGACAACAAAGTGATGCTCACGATGGCAGCGACGCCAACCGCGGCGGCCGTTATCGCAGCGGACCGGATGCGCAATGTTCTCTCCCGCTGATCGAATCGAATGGGTGGTGTAGCTATACAGGGGTGAGCGGGAGTTGCCGAACCAGTGGCGGAAGCGCTGAAGGGGCGCTTCGCCACCGGTCGGGGGGGGTTAGTCGTCGTTTGTCGCGGTGTCGTCGTCAGTGTCCTGGGCGAGGACGCTTCCGTTGCCTGCGTCGACCTTCACATCGACCGAACTGCCGTCCGCGGCGGTGACCTCAACACTGTAAACGACGTACCCGTTCTCGTTGTCGAGCTCGACCGCTCCTGCTGTTCCGGGAACCGCGGCAAGGGCCGCGGCGGTGGCCTGTTCTGGAGTCGTCGTCGCCAAGGGCTGCAGACTCATCGACTCCTCAGCCTCAGACGCCTCGTTGTCCTTCCCCTCAGCTTCGGTGCCCTCGGCTTCGGTGCCCTCGGCCTCGGTGCCCTCGGCTTCGGTGTCCTGGGGAGCGGGAACGCTGCCGACATAGGTGGGGTCCTGTTCCTGGGAGCCGCCCTCCGTGGTCGAGTTGCTCCCTCCGGAAGTGGCGGGTGAGTTAGTGGAGGCCATCGCGACCCCGGCGCCGCCGAGGGCGAGTCCGCTGATGAGGATTCCTGCGGTGACGGTCCGCTTGATCGGAAATTTCATGGTCATTGCTCCTTCTAGCTTGTCGGTCACGTGGTTTCGTGACCGTGATTAGAGGCTATAAAGAGGGCGATGAGATGAGCATGAGAGAGCTCGAACCTGCGATGCCACCGTGTGCGGAGGGGAAGCCGCAACGTCACTGTGGTGCCGCGTCCGTGCTGGGAGTCGAGAGCGACCGATCCTCCGTGTGCATTCATAATCTGTTGAACGAGGGCGAGGCCCAGGCCATGGCCGGGTGTGGTTCTCGTGTCGTCGGCGCGCCAGGACCGTTCGAACGCGTGCGAGAGCTGATCGGTGGTCATTCCTATTCCGTCGTCGCGAACCTGAATGACGGCCGTCACGTCCGCGACTGTCGTGGTCACGCCGATGGCACCGGCTGGGTCGCTGAATTTGAGCGCATTGTCCACTAAGTTTCCGATCGCGCGAGAGTTGAGTTCGTCAGATCCCGAGACGGGACCTGGCGCGCCAAGGTGCGCTCTCACGATCGGGCTTCCTGTCTGAGCGCCAGTGGCATGTGGCACGACGCCGACGACGGCTGCGTTGACATCGACTGGAGCGACGCCGGAGGCGAGTTCCTCTTTCGTCTCGTCGTTAGGGACAGTCTGAGGAGATCGTCGGCGAGCCGGGTCAGCCCGTTCACCGCGTCAAGGGAGGTGGCAATGGCGACTTGGTAGTTGGTCGCCGTGCGTGAGCAGGTTAGGGCCAGCTCGAGTTCAGCTTGGATCATGCTAAGGGGGTGCGCATTTCGTGGGAGGCACCGTCGACGAATTGTTGTTGCCGCTCGAAGCTGGCCTTGATGGGCTTCAGTGCGGCGCGTGCCATCAGCCAGCTGGAGAGAGGGATGGCAACGAGCAGGCAGGCGTAGAAGAGGAGGAGCGCTGTTCGCAACAATTCAAATCCTTGCTCCGCTCCGATCACTGCTCCTTCTCCGTCGTGTTCGGCTGCATCGAAATCGAACGTTCCTTTCACGAAAATAGAGATTCCGATCGCGAACACCGCGAACCGTCCTTATTGAATGACGGCGTAGGCGACCGTGAGTCGGATCGTCGCCTGACGAAATATCACTTGTCTGCGGCAATCAGGTAGCCGTCCCCTCGGCGCGTTTGGATGATGTCCGGTTCCGCGGGAACGCCCAGTTTTTGGCGGAGGTAGCGGATGTAGCTCCGCACGACATTGCAGGTTCTCGAACATCACGACCACCACGTGGTCGAAGGCGCCGGTGGGTCGCTCCGGTCGATCGTCGAAGCGCAGTGACGGCTGCTGGTTCACCGCCGACCCGACCGCGTCCGCGCCAACGCCGGCCGCGGCCGTGCCCGCCGCCACAATCCCCACCGTCCTGAGAAGCGTGCGCCACGACGGCGATCGGTTGTCCTCGAGTCAAGGATCTGGTGGCGCCTCCGGGCTCATCATGGTGGTCTCGATTCAGGTTTGGTGCTCGGGGAGCGTCAGGGTGACCGTGGTTCCGGATCCCGGCGCGGAGGTGATGCTCACCTTGCCTTTGTGGGCGGAAACGATCTGTTTCACTAGCGGCAGCCCGAGGCCGAAGCCGGGTGTCGTTCTCGCGTCTTGCGCTCGCCAGAAGCGGTCGAATGCGTGAGCAGATTCGGCGTCGGTCATTCCGATCCCGTTGTCGGCGACTTGGATGTACGCAATCCGGCCGGTGCCCGAAATGATGATGTCGATATGTCCGGACTCGTCAGTGAACTTGGCTGCATTGTCGACGAGATTGGTGAGTGCTCGGGTGAGGAGCTCTGTGGAGCCATCGACGATAACGGCGCGCGACTCGGTCACGGCAATTCTTGCTGCAGCTCCATGACCGCGGGCTGCTTTGTGAGCAAGCCCGTTGAGGGAGACGGGTTCGAAGGTTGCTTCCAGCTCGTCAGCGTCCTCACGAGTGAGAAGGAGAAGGTCGTTGGTCAACCTCGTCAGGCCCTCGGCCGATTCCAGGGCGGCCGTCATGGCTGCCCGATACTGGGCCGGCGTTCGCGATCGCGAGAGTGCGAGTTCGAGCTCGCCTTGAATGACGCTCAACGGACTGCGGAACTCGTGCGACGCTCCGTCGACGAAGCGCTGTTGCAACTCGTAACTGCGGCGCACCGGCGCTAGGGCACTTCGAGCCATGAGGTAGCTCGATACAGGGAGCACGACAACAAGTGCCGCATATCCCACTAACAGTCCGTTTCGCAGCAGCGCGAAACCCTGCTCGGCGCTGGCGATGAAGGCTTCACCGTCGAGTTCGGGAACGTCGAAGTCGAAGGTCCCGGTGACAAAGGCGTAGATGCCTAGCGCGAAGGCTCCGAAGAGCAGCAGCTGCACGACCGTGTAGGTCAAAGTGAGCCGGATGATGGCGCGGCGGAAGATCATCGGTCGGCTGCGATCATGTATCCGGCGCCGCGGCGAGTCTCGATGATCTCGATTTCGCCGGGCAGGGTCAGTTTCTGCCGAAGGTATCGGATGTAGGTCTGAACGACGTTGCTGTAACCCTCGTAGTTGCTGTCCCAGGCGTGGGTGATCAGCTCTGAGGCGCTGATGATCTGGCCAGGGTTTCGCATAAGGTATTCCAGCACGGCGAACTCCTTCGCGGTTAACGCGATGGTTCGACCGTTGCGGGTCGCGGTGCGCGTTGCCGGGTCGAGGGCGACTCCCTGTGCGGTGAGGATAGGTGCATGCGCCCGTGGGGCTCGCCGAAGGAGAGCGCGAACGCGGGCGACGAGCTCAACGAGGTGGAAGGGTTTGACGAGGTAGTCGTCGGCTCCGGCATCCAGCCCCTCCACCCGTTTGCGAGTCGAGTCCAGCGCGGTGAGCATGAGCACCGGGATGTCGCGGTTGAGTTCGCGGATTCGGGCACACACATCCATGCCGCCTCGAGGCAGCCCGGGGAGCATCAGGTCAAGAACCACAAGATCGTAGGCTTCGATCTCGAATGCCTCAACGCCGGCGGGGGCGGTGTGGACGACGTCGACGGCGTAGCCGGCTTCGGAGAGCGTGCGTCGGACGACGTCCGCGATGCGGACGTCGTCCTCCACGACAAGCAGCTTCACAGCAAGGCCTCGAGGTCCGGGTCAGTCTGCTGCATCTCCCTCTCCGGATCCCTTCGTCGCCGTGGCGTTGGCCACTTGGACGCCGGCGGCGCTGACCTCGATCGTGAAGTCCACCTGGTTCTTGGAGCTGCGGTAGACGCTGAAGGTATTCTCCGGGAAGTGGCCAGGACCGGTCTCACCGTCGAACGACAGCGTACTCGTCGCGCCCGCTGGGAGCGTAAAACCGTCCAATGCCTGGTGGTATGCCTCGCTCTGCCCAGTCGTCACGTCCTTCATCACGTAATAGATCTCGAATGTGGACAACTCGCTGCTCGTGTCGTTCTTTACTGTCACCTGCAGCCGGTCATCGATCGGAGCCTGAGTATCGGGGTCGACATTGTCCTCGGCTGCCGCGGACACGATTGTGAGTCCCGGTGCGGTGCTCGTGTTGGCAATCGGGTTCGAGTCCACCGGGAGCACGGCACCGGCAGACGTTCCTGAGCCTGCCGCTTGTGAGCTTGCTGGTGCCGGCGTTGTCGACTGGCAGCCTGCCAATGCGACGACCGTGAGGGATGCCACCAGGGCGACGGGAACGAGCAGTCGTAGCTTCATGAGATCTTCCTTTGCAGATTGCGTCGGGTGGTAACCCCGACGGCGAATGTCACGGAGGCGAGGGTCGCCGCCGCGAGTGTGATGGCGTAGCCCCACATGTCGGCCCACACGATGCCGAGGGGCTGCTGGTTGTATTTGTCTTTGATGCCCAGGAACGCGAACGACAGTCGCTCGAAGTGCTTGGTGATCGAGGAGACCTCCAGGCCGTTACGGACGCCGTCGAAGGCAGCGAAGTTCGCCAGCACCTTTAACTCGTCCGGCTTCTGTATTTGCAGGGTGGCGAAGAGGCCGCCGGGAACCTGGTTGTCGGGGTCCATGGTGTCGCCGATCTGCGGGATGATGAGCACAAATGCCAGCCACACCACAATCGCGACAATGAGGCCCGTGCTGAGCCTGTGCGAGAGGGCTGTGATGCCGATTGCAAGCGAGCTCCAGAACACCAAATAAAGCCACGCGACAACCGCAGCAATGAGAGTCCGTACGATGTCGATCGGCTGCAACGGTGCATTTCCGATCACGAGGATCGCAGCCGTGGTCATCACTGTCAGCACAGCGACGACGACGAACCAGACCACCGCCAGTCCCAGCACCTTGCCTGCCGGAATCGCGAAGCGACCGACGGGCCGGCTCAGCAGAAGTTGCAGGGTCCCCCGGTACTTCTCCTTGGCCACGGTGCCGTATCCGAGAACTATCGCGAACAGGGCGCCGAGGATCTCGAGGTACTCCACTCCCCCACGCAACAACTGCAACGGGAAAAGTTGGGGTGCAGTAGGCGCGGTCGTACTGCCACTGGCCGCCAGCTGCTGAACGTACAAGTTGTAGGCGTCCAGCTGGGTGCGGAAGCTTGCTGCCGCGACCCCGACCGAGATCAGCGTCGCGACCGCGAGAAACCCGATGAGAACGGCGAAGAGCCGGTCGCGGCGCAGGTCGAGCAGTTCCTTCGCGGTGATGACCCAGGTGCTACTCATTGAGACCACTCCTCATTCGGATACGCGGAGTTGCCACGACGGCGACCGTCATGACGGCCAGGAAGACGAGGAGGACGACGATGCTGGATGTCGGATCGCCGGACACGGTGGTGTCCTGCAGGATGATGCTGGATGCCCGCTTGAACTGCTCGGTCAACGAGAGCGGGCCAGTGATTGTCGACACGATGTCGAAGTAGCCGCCCGTCGAACTCAGCGCCGGAACCGGATTGAGCAGCGAAACAGGGCGGGCCGCAGTGCCGATCTGCGGAAGCACGAAAGCGACCGCGCTCCAGATCACAAACGGCACGAGCAGCGCGGTTGTCTCCTGCTTGCTTCGAAGTCCGGTGAGCATCCCGAGCAGCGCGAAAGTCGTCAGGAGCACCCACGACAACAGGCCGAACGCGATGACGCGGCCCGTATCTGCCCAGCCGAGTGGCGCCCCGTTGATGAAGCTGATGATGATCCAACTCACCGAGAAGCTGATGCCGATAACCGCGGCGAGTACCACTCCGAGCCCGGCCAGCTGCCCGAGCAGTCGTGCGGCGGATCCCACTGGGCGACTGAGCACCAGGTCGACGGTGGACGCCTTCCGGTCGCGCAACGTGGCCTGCACGCCGAGCACGATTGCCATGAGGGAGCCGATCAGCAGGACATAGATGACGGCATTGCGGGCGTAGTACAGAGGTGTCACCCCGGCGAAAGGGTTCGGCGCTGTCGTCAGGCCGTCGGCGACGACCTTCTCGTAGACACCAGTTACCGTTTGGTTAGTGACCCATCCGATCACGGATGACGCAATCACCATTCCGATGAACACGATCAGGAGCAGGTGCACTGTGCGGGCGCGTCGGGTGTTCAGCATCTCGTGTCGGGCGCTCACCAGAAACGTGTTCACGAGACTGGCTCCGACTCCAGCTGGAAGTAGATCGCCTCTAGGGAATCCTCTCCAGGGAAGTCGGCGAGAGTCTTCGCCAGAGTGTCGTGGTGGACTAGCGTGCCGCCTCGGAGGATCCCGATGCTCGTGCACGTCTTCGTCACCTCGGAAAGCAGGTGAGTATTCATGAAGATGGTCATTCCGAACTCGGAGTTCAGCCGCACGATCGTCTCGCGAAGCGTGCGCACACCTTCCGGATCCAGGCCCGATGTGGGCTCATCGAGAAACAGCACCGACGGCGAGTGCAAGATCGCCTGGGCGATGCCGACGCGCTGCCGCATTCCCTTGCTGAACGTACCCAAGCGTTGGCGATCGTGACCTTGGAAGTCGAGGATGCGCAGAACGTCTCGGATGCGCTGGTCCGGCCGACGTAGGCCCGACAAGTGGGCAAAGAACCGCAGATTCTCCATCAGCGTGAGGTTGTCGTAGAACTGCACATTCTCGGGCAGGTATCCGATCGCACTACGGACCGCCCGCGCATCGGCGAAGACACTGTGGCCAGCGACTTCCGCGTCGCCCTGCGTTGGCTCAAGCAGGGTCGTGAGCACGTTCACGGTGGTTGTCTTCCCGGCGCCATTGTGGCCGAGAAGGCCGAACACTTCACCGGCGGCGACTTCCAAGGACAGCGCATCCAGCGCCAACTTCGATCCGTACGACTTCGACAGGTTGTCAGTCGCGATTGCTGATTTCGTCATAGCGCCGACCGTATTCAGGACATCGTGAGAGCACGATGAGTGCCCTCAGATGCACTGCGGACTACCTACGTGCCCCAACGTGGCGTAGCCGTGCTGCGGCGAGATCATCGACCGCGGTCGCTCTGCCTGCCGATGGTGATGGTCGAAGTCTGTGTCTGTGGCGACTCGGCGCGTCTTCCTATGACAGCTCCGCGCGGGTGGCGTGCCTGGTCGAGGTCGGCCTGTTTCCGTGCGGCAGCGGCGGCCGCCTGGTCGGGGCCGGCCTTGATTCCTACGACGTGCAGCTCGCGCCGCTCGGCCGAGTCCCACGACAACTTTGCGACGTGCTCGACATCGGCGGCGAGGTCGCGCAGTTCCTGCGCTTCCTCGGCCTCCGCGAGCTCCGCGGGCACTTCGAGCACTTCGGCGCCGACCAAGAGGCCGCCGGCGAGGTCCTCGTCGCGGAACGTAACCGCCGTCTCGTAGGCGCGGGCAACGTCGTGCACCTGGGCTTGGTCCCACGACGACTCGTGGACGGGGCACGAGCTGCGAAGTCGGGTTCCAGGACGGGGCTTCTCGACGCGAGCGCGTCCCAGCACGGTCCCTCACCAAGGTCGAACTGCACCTCATCGACTCGTTCCGATATCGCATCCGAGGCCGAAATGGTTTCGGCACCAAGAAGCGGTCCGAGGGTCGAGACCGAAGCGCCCGTCACCGGCAGAAACTGAACAAACGGTCGAGCCAGTTCCGAGACGCGACCGTCAAGACCGGACAGGGCCTTCGACGCTATCTAGAATGGATCCGTCGCCATCGATTCACCCCATCTCGCCCTCGACAACGCTAGGCGAAACGCCGAACCGGCAACCACCCCGGCGACCTGCGCGGTCGCGTCAGGAAGTGAGATCACGTGTCGGCGTTCGCGCGCGCAGGGTGCTGGCGCCGAATTGTGCCCAGCCGATGCCGGCACCGAGGTGAGCGAATACGCCGTAGATTCTGTATCCACCAATCGAATCGCTGAGCGGGCCCGGCAGCAGGGCCCATGCAAAGGCGATCGCGAGGCTCGCTCCGATGGATACCAGCATGACGCGGCTTGGCTTTCCAACACGGGGGTTGTGACGGGTTCCAACCGCGAGGAGCACCAGTCCGGTCGCGGCGACAGGAAGAAAGAAGGGGGCGCCCAGCGCCTGGATGCTGAGATCGATGAGCGCCGGAACGATGAGCCCGATCAGGAGCGGCGCGTACCCGACCCGCGCCAACCGGCCGGTGACCAGCGCCAGGCGCGAGGAGAGAACGACCAGCCCCGTCGCGATCAGCAGATTCGGAATACCGCCGAGCAACATGCGCCAGAACAACATCGAGCCACCTAGAACCGCGCGGTCCTCGTTGAATGAAGTCGGACCATGCACGGTCGCGAACACCAGCCAGAGTGGGGCCATGAGCAGGCCCCCTGCCACCACCGCCATCACGCCCGCAAAACCAACTCGATCGGGGGTTTTCTCCGCCCACATGCCGAAAACACTATGACCCGACCGTCAACGTGACTAGGTCCCGGCGAGAACCCTAGAGCCGCCAACCAAGGGGGCATTACATCAGGGACCCTGTCGAACTCCTCGAGGCCGGCGATCCGGGCCTTCACATCGGACAGGCGTAGGCGCAGTTCCTGTCCCACGCGGAAGCTTCGCATACCGCGGCCGGCGTGACGTAGGGCGTCGATGGTAAGCCAGCACGCCCGAGTTGCGCGGCATGAGCACGGGCTCGAGATAGGGATGCGCGCAGCAGAATCATTCAGGGGCCAGAGGCCCATCAGTTGCCCCGAGCGCTGTCGAGGCGGGGCGAGCCGCGCGTCGCCTTAAATAGAGAAATCCGGCGCGGGATTCACCAGCGCCGGATTTCCGCCGGATCTACCGCTGTTACCTGCCCTGTTAGGGGCGAAGAGAAGGGCCTGACCTGGACTTTTGTTGCGGGGATAGGATTTGAACCTGCGACCTCCGGATCAATCCCTTGGTCAGCGGTTGTTCCCTGATGTCTCGGAAACCGCCGAGTTCCCTTTAGTTGACAGGGATGCAGGCGATTGGCCTCGTCTGAGTTTAGCGGGTTCGTTGCGGTCAGTCACGGGTGATTTCGATGGGTAATCTGTGGGCGCGCGCACCCACGGGCTTGGCGTCGACCCACCAATCGTGAAGTCGACTTCAATCGGTGTCAGTCCAGACGAACGTCAATCGTCGACGACAAGCCTCGCCTCGCCTCGCCTCACCTCGATGGATCTCATCCCGATCGCGTACGCAGCTTTCTTCGGGAAATTGGGCAACGCATGAACCGGTTTCTCGCTGCTCGAGGACATCCCTCCCTCCCTCTCCCCCACCCTGCGCCGGTGCGCGGACGGGGTCCCGGCGCATGGCGAGTGTCACCTCAACGGAGGAATGGTGCGGCCGGCCGCGCTGCCGCCCAACGATGTGGCGCAGGATGGATGTCGGGTGGCGCTCTCCTTGCCGATCTCGGCGTCTCTGTCCTGCCCTGTCTCAATTTGCCCCTCAGCCTGCGGGTTGGGTGATGATGTGGCAGACGCTGCCTTCTGCGCAGTCGGCTGGGTTGAGGCCGTGGCTTGCGCTGATGAGCTGGTGTAGCTCTGTTTCGAGGAGTGCGAGTTCCTGTTGCCGGCGGTGTACATCCTTCAGCTTCGTGTCGAGGAGGGTGGAGACGTGCTCGCAGGGTGCTGTGCCGGCTTCGCGGACGGTGATAATGCTGCCGATTTCGGTCAGCGTGAGAGCGGCCGTCTGAGCCGACCGGATGAAGTGGAGCCGGGAGACGGCCCCCTCGTCGTACTGGCGGTAACCGTTCCGATCACGCGCGGCGGGGGGCAACAGGCCGCGCCGTTCGTAGAACCGGATTGTCTGTGCCGGCACACCGGTCGCGATGGCGAGGTCTCTTATCTGCATACTCCCCATTCCACCACTTGACCTTGCAGCGTGGTGCAACGTTTAGCGTGATGACATGGAAATCACATTGCAGTACTTCGACGGGTGCCCGAACTGGACGGTCGCGGCCGAGCGGCTCGCGGTGATCACGGCAGAGCTCCCCGATGTCGTCGTGAACCGACGGATGGTCCAGAACCTGGAGGACGCGGAGGCGATCGGATTCCGGGGATCCCCGAGCATCCTGATCGACGGAAGCGACCTGTTTCCCGATGCAGCGACTGCGGTGGGGCTCGCCTGCCGAATCTATGCGACCCCCGCCGGATTCGCTGGCGCCCCGACGATGGAGCAACTGCGGGCGGCGATCGGCGCAGCATGAGCGGCATAAGCGGGGAATTCGACCTGTTCGTCATTGGCGCCGGAATGGCCGGCAGCACGGCGGCGAACAGGTGCGCTGCGAAGGGGTGGCGTGTGGGCATCGTCGACGCGCTGCCATACGGGGGCACCTGTGCGCTGCGCGGGTGCGATCCGAAGAAGATCCTTCGCCGGGGCGCGGAAGTGATCGATGCCGCACATCTGATGCAGGGCAAGGGCATTAGCGAGAACGAGCTGGCGATCGACTGGCCGGCGCTCATGCGTCACAAGCGGGGCTTCACCGATGCTGTGCCTCAGGGCATGGAAGACGAGCTCGTGCGAAACGGCGTCACCACCTTTCATGGCACCGCCCGATTCACGGGGCCCCAGAAGCTCGAGGTCGACGGGGTGCAGCACCAGTCGAAGCGGTTCCTGATCGCTACCGGCGCGAAGCCGCGCCCGCTCGTTTTCCCCGGCCAGGACCACCTGATCGACAGCACCAACTTTCTCAACCTCGATGCCTTGCCCGACCGCATCGTGTTCGTCGGCGGTGGTTTCGTTTCATTCGAGTTCGCTCATATCGCAGCCCGCGCCGGTGTGGACTGCGTGATCATCGATCACGGCGACCGGCCGCTGCGCGCGTTCGACCCCGACCTCGTCGACCTGGTCGTGCGCCGGACCGAGCAGGCCGGGATACGTGTACACCGCAGCAGCTCGGTCAGCGGAGTGACTCGCACCGCGACGGGGCTTCAGGTGGCGGCGGAGCAGGCCGGCATCACGACGACGATCGAAACCGACCTGGTCGTGCACGGGGCCGGCCGGGTCCCGGACCTCGACGGCCTGAACCTTGCGGCTGCGGGTATCGCGTGGGGCCCGCGGGGCGTCGACGTGTTCGGGCACCTGCAAAGCCGCAGCAATCCCGCGGTCTTCGCCGCCGGCGACGCCGCCGACACCCGGGGAGAGCGCCTCACGCCCGTCGCAGTGTTCGAGGGCAAGGTGGCCGCGTCCAACATGCTCAAGGGCACGACAACCGTGCCCGACTACACCGGAACCCCCACAACCGTGTTCACGATCCCGGAGCTGAACCGCGTCGGCATGCTCGAGCACGAAGCCCGACGTGACGGCCGGGACGTTACCGTCCGGTACAACGACACCAGCGGCTGGTACGCGAACTACCGGGTCGGCGAGACAACCGCGGCGACGAAAATCATCATCGACAACACAACCGATCAGATCCTCGGAGCACACCTGCTCGGCCCAGGCTACGCGGAGCTGGTCAACATTTTCGGCCTCGCGATCAAGCTCGGCCTCACCACTCGACAGCTAAAAACGATGACCACAACCTACCCCTCGGTCGGCTCCGACCTCGGCTCCATGCTCTGACCCAGGGCGCCGGTTGGGCGTCGTCGCGTGCACCGATCGTTCATCGATCCTGCTGCACCATGTAAGTGGTCGGAACAAGCTCCCGCGCCATGCGGCTTGCTTCGCGTTCCAGGGCGGCGTCGCCACCGACCTTCGCCGCCGTGATGGCCGCGTCGTAGACCAACACGAGGCGCGAGACCGAAACGGAGGCGGGGTCCTCCCCGAGGGTGCGCACGGGAACACACTCAGGCAGCTCGATGACCGCGTCGGTGAGCAGCACCTCGCGCGAGCAGTTCCGTGAGCAGTTATCTGGCCACCTCGGCACAGCGCCACAACGAACAAAGGGTAGGGTAGGGTAGGGTAGGGTAGGGTAGCCTAACCTAATCTCTCCTCTTGTCGAAGGCACCTGCATGATCACGACCGCGCCCGCACCGCACCTCAACTTTCTCGGCGGCGCCGCCGGCGACGTCGCGATCATCGCCGACGATGGCGAACTCAGCTACGCCGAGCTTGCCGGCAGGGTCGGGCGCCGGCGCATCGAACTCGGCGGCGTGCGCAGGCTAGTGATGCTCGAAGCAGCGAATTCGGTGGAGGCGATCGTGACCTATCTGGCGGCGCTGGAAGGCGGGCATCCGGTGCTCCTTATCGCCCCGGGAGACGATGAGGCATCAACGAAGCACCGCGCGTCGCTGGCCGAGCGGTTTGACCCCGACGTCATTGCAACCAGTGGCGAGACGAGGGCCGCGCTGCACGAGGTGCGCACCGGCACCGCCCACGATCTCGCGGCTGACCTTGCGCTGCTGGTCAGCACCTCGGGGTCAACCGGCACTCCGAAGCTCGTTCGCCTATCGCGGCAGAACCTACTGAGCAACGCGCAGGCCATCGCCAGTTACCTGCGCCTCACCCGCGACGACCGGGCCGCAACCACGCTGCCGATGCACTACTGCTACGGGCTCTCGGTCATCAACAGCCACCTCCTGGCCGGAGCGAGCCTCATGCTCACCGACCGCTCGGTGACCGACGAGCTGTTCTGGACTGATGCGACAGCGCAGCGGATCACCTCCTTCGCCGGCGTGCCGTACACCTTCGACCTGCTCGAGGCCGGCAAGTTGACCGATCGACTGCCGGCCAGCATCCGATACCTCACCCAGGCCGGCGGCCGTCTGGCGCCCGAGGCGGTGCGCCGGTTCGCCCGACTCGGCGAACGCCGCGGGTTCGAGTTCTTTGTCATGTACGGCCAGACCGAGGCGACGGCGCGGATGGCCTACGTGCCCGCGGAGGTGGCCGAGCAGGCCGCCGGGAGCATCGGCCGGGCAATCCCCGGAGGCCACTTCCGCATCGATGCCGAGGCCGGAGCGCATGTCGGCGAACTCGTCTACGAGGGCCCCAACGTCATGCTCGGCTACGCCGAAACACCCGCCGACTTCGCGCTCGGGCGCACGGTGAGCGAGCTCCGCACGGGCGATCTCGCGCGTCAGCGCGATGACGGAATGTTCGAGGTCGTCGGGCGGATGAACCGGTTCGTGAAGGTATACGGGCTGCGGGTCGACCTCGACTCGGTGCAACGCCTGCTCTCCGAGGAGGGATTCGATGCGCGGACCGCGAGCGCCGGCGAGCGGCTGCTCGTGTTCGTCCGTGCCGCCCGGCAGGTCGACAGCGCGCGCACCCGTGCGGCCGCGCTGCTCGGCATTCCCTTACACGCGGTGCGGGTGTACGCCCTCGCGGACTTCCCGTGCACGTCGAGCGGCAAACCTGACTTCGCCGCCCTCGTGCGGTACTCGCAGACGATCGAAGCGCGGGAGGAATCGGCGGCGCCCACCGATCAGACCGTCACCGCGGAGTCCCTCCGGGACCTGTTTGCCGAGCTTCTCGGGCGCCCGGACGCAACGATCGATGACAGCTTCGCGGGGCTCGGCGGGGATTCGTTGAGCTACGTCGAGGTGTCCGTGCGGCTGGAGGAGCTAGTCGGGACGCTGCCGCGGGAGTGGCCGGCCCAGTCGGCCCGGCAGCTGGCACCGCCCGTCAATGTTTCCGCCCGCGCCGAGGCCGACGACGTGCCGCAACCTGCACCGCAACCCCCAGCCACTGTCGGCGGCTGGCGGGGCGGTTTTCCCCGGATCGAGACCCCGGCCGTGCTTCGCGCGCTGGCGATCGTGCTGATCGTGGGCACCCACGCTGATCTCATCATCGCGGAGGGCGGTGCACACCTGCTGCTCGCCGTCGCCGGCTACAACCTCGCCAGGTTCCAACTCGCCGATGTGCCGGGGGCCTCGCGGGCGCGCCGCCTGGTGGGAAGCGCAGCCCAGATCGCCCTGCCGGCCGTGCTGTGGATCGGTGCCGTCGCCTGGATCAGCGGCAAGTACACAACGACCACGGCGCTGCTGGTGAACCACTTCGTTCCCAGCGACGGAAGATGGAACGAGCAGTGGCAATTCTGGTTCCTCGAGGCCGCCATATGGACGATGCTCGGCTTCGCCGCGATGTTCCTCATCCGTCCGATCGACCGCCTCGAACGCCGGCACCCTTGGGTCTTCGCCCTCGCCCTGTTCGTCCTCGCGCTCGCGGCCCGTTTCGCGCTGGTGGGAATCGAGGCGAGAGGTGTCGAACGGTACACGCCAATCATCGTGCTCTGGTGTGTCGTGCTCGGATGGCTCGTCGCGCGGGCCGACACGATCGGCAAACGCGTGGCCGTGTCGCTCGCGACGATCATCGCGACAGTCGGTTTTCTCGGAGAACCGGCACGCGAAGCGGTGGTGATTGCGGGGGTTCTTGTGCTGATCTGGGTGACGCGGGTGCGGCTTCCGCGGCCCCTCGTCCCGGTCGTGCGGCTGCTCGCGGGCGCGTCGTTGTTCATCTACCTCACCCACTGGGTGGTCTACCCCGCCTGGGAGCAAAGCGCCCCCTGGTTCGGCACCCTGTTGTCGCTGGCCGTCGGCATCGCGGTCTGGATTGTGTATCGACTGATCAGCCGAGTGATTGGTCAGACGGCCAACGCGCGTATCTGTGTGAACGCCTGATCGGGCCGGGATATCACTGCCGGCGGAGGTGAATCCTAAAGGTCCTCCGGTCCTTGCACTGTTTGCATCCCGTCATCAGACCAGTGATGCCTGGTCGCTCCGCTTCTCGATACGACGAACGCATCGTATCTGGTGCGATCCTCGGGCGGGTCCCAGGAGGCGATGGAAAATCCGATCGGGTCCTCCGCGACGAAGGCGAGTCTCCATTCCTCGCTGTGATCGGTGACTTTAACGTGGTGAACGAGCCCGTCGGTCCCGGTTACGAAGATCTCGAGTTCGTCTCTGTTTGTCAGCTTCTGACCAACCTTGAGGCCGATACGTTGTGTGAAGAAGATCGATGGGTTGGGTCCGCTGTTGGCATCCAATCGCTCCAGCCCAGACGGCATCAGAATGTTTGTACCGGTGACGTTGCCATCGTCTTCGGTGCGGAAGCGGGTTGTCTGCAACTTCCCGTCCCGGTTGACTGCTACGGCGGCCAATGCGTCGGCGTTGATCGGGCAGAGCGCGAGGCGCTTTGTTACCCAGGAGTCGTAACCTGCGACAGAGTCGTCGTGGTGCCATTTCGCGTCGTTGCCACTCCAATAGTGGTGATCAACGCCGGTCTGCGTGGCTATGAGGACATCGATTCGATCCGGTGTTACGGATGCAGCGGCGACCGCCATACTGCCATTTACGCCAACCGTCACGCGCTCCCAGCCGCCCCAGCGGCCGTTCTCGTACCAAGCGTGCAGGAGAGCGTCGCGGTCGTCGCAGGCGAAGACGTCGAGCACTCCGGGCTTGCGAGTTGACACCGCCACGAACTGAATGCTCCCAATCTTGTCGCCAGTAATCTGCTCCCATCCTTGGAGCGGATGATTCGGGGTCTGGTGCCAGATGTGGGCGATCAAACCATGATCTCGGCCGAACGCGTCGATGCGCCCCTCTCCCCAGCTGACTGCGCCGATCGGTCCCGGTTCCGGCTTTCCGCTCGGCCGAAGAATCGCTGGTACGACGGGAAAAGATCCTAAGCCTTCGGGGATCCGAACGTCGACAACCGCAGCATTGCCATCTCTCTTGCCGCTCTGAACTGCTCTGACTTCCAGGTGATAGTCGTGCTCCGCCAGCGGATTCTTGATGTCGTACTGACCGCTCTTGTTGTCTTGCTCCCCAAAGTCCGCGACAGCCCACCCGCGCAGCTTCACTGATGACCGATGCTTGTACTGGGTGCCGCCACTGAATTTGAACGTGAGCGCGGACGCCGAAACTGTCCAGGTGAGCGAGGTGATGTCAGGAGCCTGATTCTTCGGCGGGGTGACCGGAACCCCGACAAAAGTTGTTGCGCTGCTTGAGAGCTTCGACTCGAACGTGTAGCGGACCCCGACTGCGGTCATTCCCGTGGTCGCGCTTCGAGCCTTCGCCAGCTCCTTCTCGGGGATGTCGATCACGTCGTGCGCTGTGAGCGACCGCCCAGGATCCCACTCAAGCACGCCAAGGAAGATCTCGACGAGGGCGACTGTGCCCTGTCCTAAGCCGTCGTTTACTGGAGTCCAACCGACTCTCCAGCCGTCAGCCAACTTCGTGTGAGGAGTGACAAACTGCGGCTTGGTCATGGACTCTCCGATGCTTTGGGGTTCGCAAACTGCGTTAGAGACCGATCGTGAAAAAAGATTAGTACCACCCAAACAGCGCCGTCCAGCACTAACGAAGCGAAGGATCCCCTCCCCCACAACGGCACGGAATGGCGCGGCTACTTCGGCATGCGCAGCCTTGTCGAGAGCTCGAACAACCTGCTGAAGTCCCCCGCCCACGGCGATATTGAGAACACCAAGAAACGCTCCGGACGCGGCTACGCCGCCACCTTCCTCGCCCTGACATTCGCCGTCGTCACCTCGAACCTCAAGCGAATCGCGTCGTTCTTCGTGGCCGAAGCGAACCGCATCGAGAAATCACACACAAAGACCCGAGCCAGGCGACGAAGTGACGAGCGCGGCACACCGCTTCGCCGAGCAGAGCCGGCACCACCGCCGACCACTCTCGTCTAGCGACCGGTACTCACACTTCTCCCGCAACACCGAACAATTCGACCTGCCCAAACGCAGGTCGATTCGTCAGTTAACGACCTGCACGACGGCACACGCCCGCAGGAACGTCCATTTCCGGGCATGAAAAAAGGACCGGAACGGTTTCTCAACCATTCCGGTCCTTCTTCAGTCAATATCCGGAAACTCTCTCGAGTATTTCCGGAATGACCCTCTGTTGCGGGGACAGGATTTGAACCTGCGACCTCTGGGTTATGAGCCCAGCGAGCTACCGAACTGCTCCACCCCGCGGCGTAAGCACAACGATACCAGAGTATTCGACCGCCGATTCCACCTTGCGGCCACCGGCAGCATGTGCGTCCCACCTCGGGCCGCCCGGGGTAACGACGAAGGGCGGAACCCCGGCGCCATCGGCACCCGGATTCCGCCCTGGTCGTCCCGGACTACGGCGACGCGGTGATCGCCCGCTCGATGGCAGCCTGCAGTGCCTCGTCGGCCTCAGCGGCCGCGACCAGGTCGTTGGCCGCGTAAGCGGCCGCGCGGTCGAGGAGCGCCTGGCGGGCGTCCTCGAGCGCCGCCGTGAGCGCCGGGCTGTCGCTCGGCGTCGTGGGCGTCGTGGGCGCCTCTGGCTCAGGGGCGTCGGGATCGACCGGCTCGCTCGGATTGATCGGGTCGACCACCACGTCCTCGTCACCGGCATTTGCCCCGGAGTCGCCCCCGAAGACCGAGTTCAACGCGGCGTCGAGGGTGTCCTCGAAGCCGATCTGGTCGCCGAACGAGACGAGCACCTTGCGCAGGATCGGGTAGGTCGTCTCCGCCGTCGACTGCACGTACACGGGCTGCACGTAGAGCAGTCCCCCGCCGACCGGCAGTGTCAGCAGGTTACCGCGCACGATCTCGGTGTCACCCCGCGCGAGGAGCGCGAGCTGGTTGGCCACCTCGGTGTCGGTATTGAAGTTGTTCTGCACCTGACCCGGGCCCGGAACGGTGTTCTGCTTGGGCAGGGTCAACAGCGTGAACTTGCCGTAGGTGTCGGCCACCTCACCGGCTGTGCTTCCGGCATCCGCATTCACGGCCATGTAGCCCGTGAGCACGTTTCTCGTGCCCTCACCCGACGACTGCGGGATGAAGGTCGTGTAGAGCGAGAAGTTCGGCTGGTCGGAACCAGGCACCTGCATCGTCAGGTAATACGGCGGCTGGAACTCCGCCGTCGCAGCGGTCTTCGTCGGGTCGTTCGGCGTGATCCATGCGTCATCGCTCGAGAAGAACGAGTCGCTGTCGGTCACGTGGTACGTGCTCAGGATCTGGCGCTGCACCTTGAACAGGTCGGCCGGATAGCGCACGTGGCTCAGCAGGTCGCCCGACATCTCGCTCATCGGCGCGACCGTGGTCGGGAAGATCTTCTGCCACGTCTTCAGGATCGGATCCTCGTCGTCCCAGGCGTAAAGGGTGACCTCGCCGGTGTAGGCGTCCACTGTCGCCTTGACCGAGTTGCGGATGTAGTTGATGTTGTCGATCGCGTAGGCGGGAGTCGGCGTGTACGTGTCGACGATCGCGTTGCTGAGCTGCTTGACGTCGGAGTACGGGTAGTTGTCGCTCGTCGTGTAGCCGTCGACGATCCACACCACCTTGTCGTCGACGACCGCCGGGTAGGCATCGCTGTCGAGGGTGAGGTAGGGGGCGACCTTCTGAATGCGCTGCTTCGGGTCGCGGTCGTAGAGAATCTGCGACTCGTCGTTGACCGCGTCGGAGAGGAAGATCTGCTCCGACTGGAACTTGATCGCGTACAGCACCTTCTTGAACACGTTGTCGAGCGCGGGCCCGCCGTCGGCGGCGTAGGTGGTGGTGGCGTTCTCGGCGCCCTCCTCTTCACCGGACGGGAAGTCGAGCTCGACCGGGCGGTCGCCCTCCGGCGCGCCGACGATCGAGAACGGCGGGGACTGCTCGCCGAAGTAGATGCGCGGCTCGAAGTCGCTGCCGAGTGCCCCGTCGTTCGGGATTCCCGACTGCAGGAACACGGGCAGGCCCTCGGCCGACCGCTGGTTTCCGAACGCCGCGACGACGCCGTAGCCGTGGGTGTAGACGAAGGTGCGGTTGTAGAAGTTGTTCGCGCCGCCGAGGCCGTCAAGGTTGAGCTCGCGCACGGCGATGACGGTGTCTTGCACCTTGCCGTCGATCTCGTAGCGGTCGACGTCGAGTTCGGGGGCGAACTGGTAGTACTGGCGGAACTGCTCGAGCTGCGCGAAGGTCCGCGTGACGAGAGCAGGGTCGATGATGCGGATGTTCGCGGTCGTCTCGGCGTCGTTCTGGAGCGCGCCGGCCTCGGTGTCGGTCGACGGGTCGAACCGCTGCTCCTCGACGTCGGCGACGTCGTAGGCCGCGCGGGTGGCCTCGATGTTGCGCTCGATGTACGGGGCCTCGACGCTTCGCACGCTCGGTGCGACCTGGAAGCGCTGCACGATCCACGGGTACACCGATCCGATCAGCAGGCTGCTGACGATGAGCAGCGCGGTGCCGACGATGGGCAGGCGCCAGCGTCCGATGATGGCGGTGATGATGAAGAGGACCGCCACGATCGCGGCTATTCCGGCGAGGATCGCGCGGCCCGGGATCACGGCGTTGACGTCGGCGTACGAGGCGCCGACGAGCAGGTCGCTGCTGCTATTCACGAGGGTCGCGTACTGGTCGAGCCAGATGCTGACCGCCTGCACCGCGAGGTACACGGCGGCGATGATCGCAAGCTGGATGCGGGCGGCCTTGGAGATTCGCACCTCGCGTCCGTTGATGCGGATCGCGCCGTAAAGGTAGGAGGTCGCGAGGGCCGCGATGCCGGAGATGAGCACGATGGCCGACGCGAAGGCGACCACGGACTGGTAGAACGGCAGCTCGAACAGGTAGAACGAGATGTCGAGGCCGAACTGCGGGTCGGTCTCGCCACTGGGCGTGCGATTGAGCCACTGAAGTGCCACCGGCCAGCGGGACGAGGTCGCGACGCCGGCGAACAGCCCGAGCACGGCGGGGATGCCGAACATCGCGAGGCGACGAAGCGGCTCGATGACCTGCTGGTAGCGGTCGAGCTGCGAGTTGAGCTTGGCGTAGACCGGACGCGCCCTGAACGCGAGCGCGATGCTCACGTAGACGGGCACGGCCATCGAGAAGAAGCCGATGAGGAACATCACCGACGCGGCGATCCACCCCGTCGTGAGCACGTTCGCGAATCCGAGCTGGTCGAACCACAGCCAGTCGGTATAAAGGCTCGCAAAAATGAAGAAGACAATAACGAGTGCGGCGATTACTCCGGCTGCGATGGCGAGTGGTGCCCGCGTGCGCGAGGCCGGACGTGCTTCCGTGGAAGTCAAGAGACTGCTCCTGGCTGTAGATGGCTGTGGATTCCCATCTTAAGGGGCCTGCGCTGCGAGATCGCCGACGGGGCGCCTCGGAGCGCCGGATCAGCCGTCGCAGCCGGGCAGAGCGGCGGTGTCGCCGCCCTGCGCAACGACCTCGAGCGCCGCGAGGGCCTCGTCGAGGGTGCCGACGGCGAACACCGTGAGACCGTCGGGGATGTTGCCGGTGACCTCGCCGCAGTTCGCTGCGGGGGCGAGGAAGAACTCGGCGCCGTCATCCTTCGCGCCGTAGAGCTTCTGCCGGATGCCGCCGATCGGGCCGACCGAGCCGTCGACTGCGATCGTGCCGGTGCCCGCGATGTCCTGGCCTCCATTGAGGGCCCCCGGGGTGAGCTTGTCGATGATCCCCAGGGCGAACATCATGCCGGCGCTCGGGCCGCCGACCTTCTCCAGCTGGATCTTGACCTCGAACGGGAAGTCGTAGTCGGCCCCGACCGTGATTCCAACGATCGGGTTGCCATCGCCGTCGGGGTTCTCCCGCGGGGTCACCTCGACGGTTTCGGTGCTGCCCGCCCGCTCGATCTCGAGCGTCACGGGCGACGTGGTGCCGTTGTCGGCGATGATCGAGCGCAGCTGCGTGACGTCGAGCGGGTCCTCGCCGTTCACGCGCAGGATCTCGTCGCCCTCCGCCAGGATGCCGTCCGAGGGCGAGTCGGGCGAGAATCCGGCCACCGTCAGGGTGGCCTCGAGCGGGTAACCGAGTTCGGTGAGCGACGCGGCGATCGCGTCTTTCTGGGAGTTCTGCATGTCGACGGCGCTCTGCTCGTTCGACTGCTCGAGGCTCTGCCCCGGGGGGAAGACCTCGTCGAGGGGAAGGACGGCCCTGCTCGGGTTGCCCCAGGAGGTGATGACCTCGAACCAGTTCGGCCGGGTCTCGCGGTTGCCGACCACGTTGACCGTGAGCATGCTGAGTGTTCCCTCGGTGGGATAGGTCTCCTCGCCGGGAATGGAGATCAGCGGGACGGCCTCCCCCTCGACACTCACCTCGCCGAGGGTGTCGAAGACGGGTCCGGGGCGCTCGATCACATAGGGCGACGGGACGAAGGAGAGCGCGAGCGCGCCCACGATGCCCACCGTGAGGAGCGTCCAGCCGGCGCGGAGACGGCGCCGCGACCGTGGCGACGGCTCGGCATGGTCGTTCGAAAAGAGCGCCACTACAGTCCATTCCCGGGCCAGATCGGTCCCGTGCGTTCAAAGTTCGGCGGTGTGTTCGCCACGGGCGCACGACCAGTCGCACAGCCTAGGTCAAAATCCAGCCACCCCCCGCTGTGCACGGGCTAGCGTAGTTTGCATGCCTGAAGATCCTCAGCACGAGCCGAACGACGAGTTCCAGGACATGCTGCGCGAGTTGCTGTCGGGCAACTCCGACATTGACCCCGCCAAGCTCGCAAGTGCGGCGGGCCTGCCCGACGACCCGGCGATGCTCGCGCAGCTGATGGCCCAGTTGCAGGCCGCGATGCAGTACAGCGGCGAGGGAGTCAACTGGGAGATCGCGCGCCAGCAGGCAACAACGATCGCCACGAGCGAGACGCAGCCGACGTCTCCCGCCGACCGGGCCGCCATCGAGCAGGCCTACGGCATCGCGGCGCTGTGGCTCAGCGAGGCAACCTACGTCTCCGAGCTCAGCGTCACCCCAAGGCTTATGACGAGGACGGAGTGGGTCGCCGCCACCATGCCCGTCTGGACCCAGCTGGCCGAGCCCGTCGCACTCAGCATCTCCGACGCCCTCA
Source organism: Marisediminicola sp. UYEF4 (assembly GCF_040546025.1). Taxonomy (NCBI): domain Bacteria; kingdom Bacillati; phylum Actinomycetota; class Actinomycetes; order Micrococcales; family Microbacteriaceae; genus Marisediminicola; species Marisediminicola sp. UYEF4. Next base: position 182,779 of record NZ_JBEPNA010000004.1, read on the forward strand.
CCGACGTGCTGCGCCAGCAGGCGCCGGAGGAGATGACGGGAATGCTCGACAGCGCGAGCAAGCTCATGCGCAACATCGGCGGAACCCTGTTCGCGATGCAGCTCGGCCAGGTTGTCGGGCAGCTCTCGGGCGAGGTGGTCTCCGGAGGAGACATCGGCATCCCCCTGCTCGACTCGGCCAACGGCACCGAGCTCCAGGCCGCGATCCTCCCCCAGAACGTCGCGCCGTTCGGCGAGGGCCTCGACATCGAGCCCGACCAGATCCGGCTCTACCTCGCCGTTCGCGAACTTGCCCACGCCCGGCTGTTCCGGCACGCGAAGTGGCTCCGGCTGCAGTTGATGACGTCGATCACCGGCTTCGCCCACGGCATCCGCATCGACACGGGTCTCATGGAGCAGCTCGCCTCGGACTTCGACCCGTCGAACCCGGAGGAACTTCGCAAGGCCATGGCGAGCGGGGCACTCATCCCGCCGAAGTCGGAGGCCCAGCGAGACGCCCTCGACCGCCTCGAGACGATGCTCGCCCTCGTCGAGGGCTGGGTCGACGTTGTCACCGCGCAGGCGACGACGCGACTGCCCAAGTCGGCCGCGATCGCCGAGACAGTGCGCCGGCGGCGTGCCGCCGGCGGACCTGCCGAATCGGCGTTCTCGACCCTCGTCGGCCTCGAGCTGCGACCGCGGCGCCTGCGCGAGGCCGCCGCCATGTGGCAGGAGGTGACGGATGCCGTCGGCGCCGAGCGCCGCGACGAGCTGTGGTCCCACCCGGACGTTCTGCCGGGCTCGGGCGACATCGACGACCCGGCGGCCCTCATCGCGCGGCTGACCTCGACGACACCGGCTCACGACGACGTCGATCAGGCGATCGAGGACCTCCTCAACGACACGAGCGACGACCGACCGCACGAATCGGGCGACGGGCCGGCGGAGGACCCGCGCGGATAGCGCTCCCGCCCAGCCTGCGCGGCTGCCGCGCCTGTGCACTCTCGGCGACGACGTTGGCGCACGGCTGGCATCATTCGACGATGGTGCTTCGAATCGATCCTCGACTGCCACTGGTCTGGCGCAGTCCGAGCAGCCTCCAGTTGGGGGTCGACGCGCCGCCCGTCACCCTCGTCGACGTGTCGGAGGCGCAGGAGCGCATGATCTCGGCGCTCGTCGCCGGAATCACCCGGCCCGGTCTCGCCATGCTCGCGGCCACCGCCGGCGCCGACTCCGGCGAGGCCGACCGGATGGTGCGGCTCGTGAAACCAGCGCTGCTCGACAGCGTCGTCCCGGCTCCCAGCCCCCGCACCGTCGTGATCGCGGGGCGGGGCAGGGCGGTGGAGCGGCTGGCGGATGCCCTCGCCTCGAGCGGGGTGGAGCCTCGGCTCGTCGGCGGTGATCTCGCGGCAGCCGGAAACGCGCGGGACGTCGCGGTCGTAGTGGGGCACTTCGTACTCGACCCCGCGTTCCACGGCCTCTGGCTGCGACGCGACCTGCCCCACCTCCCGATCGTGTTCGGCGACACCGGCGCGCGAATCGGACCGGTCATCGAGCCGGGCCACGGCCCGTGCCTGCACTGCCTCGAACGCTGGCACACCGACGCCGACACGTCGTGGCCGGCGATGGCGTCCCAGCTGCTCGGCCGGCGGAGCCCGGTCGACGCCGGCATCGTCGCCGGAGAGGTGGCGGCGATCGCCGCCCGGATCGTGATCGCGCGGCTGGCGGGAGGCCCCGCCGCGACGGCGGTGTCCGTGCGACTGGATGCCGCGACGGGAGCTACCGCCCCGACACCGTGGCGGCGGCATCCGGAATGCGGTTGCGCAGCTCTGCCAGGAACCGGGACGGCTGACGCGGCGTCGACCGCTTCGGCGCAGCCTCGGCGAAGGACAGGTGCAGCCGCTCCCGCGCGCGCGTGACGCCGACGTAGAGCAGCCGGCGTTCCTCATCGACAGCCGCGGGGGTCTTCGCATAGCTGATCGGAACGAGTCCCTCACTCAGCCCGATGACGAAGACCGTCTCCCACTCCAGACCCTTGGCCGAGTGCAGGGTCGCGAGGGTGACGGCATCCATCGTCGGCTCGTGCTGCCCCGCCGACCGCTCATAGAGGTCGTCCGAGAACTGCCGCAGCGTCGTGCCCGGCACCGCCGACTCGGCGAGGCCCATGATCGCGTTGAGCGACTCCCACCGGTCGCGGACGGCACCGCGCGCCTCGGGCGCCTCCTGGGTCCAGCCGAGCGAGCGCAGCACATCGCTCACCGTCTTGAACAGCGGTTCGACGGTGTTCGCGACCGACGCGCCTTTGAGCATCATGAGTGTCTGCTTGACCTCGGGAAGGTCGAAGAACCGCTTGCCGCCCTTGAGCTGGTAGCCGATCCCGGCATCGCCGAGAGCGGCCTCGAGCACCGCGCCCTGCACGTTGATGCGGTAGAGCACGGCGATGTCCTGGGGGCGAGAGCCTGCGGCGACGAGGTCGGCGATCTGGCCGGCGACCCCGCGCGCCTCCGCGCGGTCGTCGCGGTAGGTCGTCACCGACGGCGCGATCGCCTTCGGATGCGCCTTGCCCGGCACCGGTGCCGGCCGGTCCGCGGCGCGCAGGCGCAGCGAGCCGGCCCGGCCGCGCATGAGCTGGTTGGCCGTCTCCACGATTGCGGGAGTCGAGCGGTAGTTCTGCTCGAGCCGCACGACAGTCGAGTTCGGGTAGCGGGACGGGAACGACAGAAGGAGGTCGGAGGACGCCCCGGCGAATGAGTAGATTGTCTGGCTCGCATCGCCGACGACGCAGACGTCCTGCCGGTCGCCGAGCCAGAGCTCGAGCAGCGACTGCTGCAGCGGCGAAACATCCTGGTACTCGTCGACGACGAAGAAGCGGTACTGCTCGCGCACCTGTTGCGCGACCCACGGTTCTGACTCGAGCATTCCGGCGGTGGCCAGCAGCACGTCCTCGAAGTCGATCTGGCGGCGTTCGTCCTTGACCTGCTCGTAGGCGCCGTGAAGGGCGACCATGCGGGTGGCGTCGAGGGAGTCGGGTGTGACGCGGCTTTCGACGACGGCCGCGTATTGGTCGAGGGTGAGCCTCGAAACCTTGCGCCACTCGATCTCGGCGGCGAGGTCGCGCAGCGTCGGGGTGTCGAGTTTGAGACGCAGGCTCTCCGCCGCGTGGGCGATCAGCCGCCCCTTCGACTCGAGGATGCGCGGCATGGTGCCGCCGACGACCTGCGGCCAGAAGAAGCCGAGCTGCGAAAGCGCGGAGGCATGGAAGGTACGGGCCGAGACTCCCCCGGCGCCGAGCTGGCGCAGCCGGCCGCGCAGCTCTCCGGCAGCCCGCGAGGTGAAGGTGAGTGCCATGACCCGGCCCGGAGGGTAGACGCCCGTCGCGACGCCGTAGGCGATGCGGTGGGTGATGGCCCGCGTCTTGCCGGTGCCGGCGCCGGCGAGCAGGCAGACCGGGCCGAGGAGAGCCTCGGCCGCGACACGCTGCTCCTCGTCGAGGCCAGCGAGCAGGGACTGGGCGGTCAGTGCCACGCGGTCGCCGTTCCCGAGACGGCGGTCACCAGTCGCGCCGATCGATAATCGGCCCGCCGAACCAGTCCTCGAGGATCGCGCGCGCGATCGACGTCGGGCCGGGCAGCGCGATCTCGTCGAGGGAGGCGGCGAGCTCCTCCCGGCTGAACCAGCGCAGGTCGAGAATCTCCTGGCCGTCGGGGGTGAGGCGTGACTCGAGGCTCTGGTCGACGATCGCGCGGAAACCCAGCATGATCGACGCGGGGAACGGCCAGGGCTGCGAGCCGAGATACACCGGCTCGGCGATGCGGATGCCGGATTCCTCGAACACCTCGCGCACGACGGCGTTTTCGAGCGACTCGCCCGGCTCGACGAAGCCGGCCAACAGCGAGTAGCGGTTGTTCTTCCAGAGCGCGTTGGATCCGAGCAGGATCCGGTCCTCGGCATCCGTCACGCCCACGATGATCGCCGCGTCGGTGCGGGGGAAGAGCTGGTGGTCGTCGTCCTCGGCCTTGCGCACCCACCCTCCCTGCACCGACAGCGTCGGCTTGCCGCTGCGCGGCGAGAAGCGGTGCGAGTCATGCCAATTGGCCATCGCGAGGGCCTCGGTGAACAGTCCGGCGTCACGGTCGCCGAGGCTCGCGCCAAGTGACCGGAGGTCGCCCCAGCGCGCATCGCCGCCGAGCGTCGCGGCGGCGGGCTCGGACAGCTTCGCGGCGACGAAGGGTGTCGCGGCGGCGTCGATGGAGCGGCCGAGGTAGATGAGGTACTCCGCCTCCGGGGCCTCGGCAGCGCCCAGCAGGGCGAGCGCTCCGTCGTCGGCCAGCAGCGCCTGCCCGTTGTGCAGCAGAAGCACGCGGGTGGAGTCGTCCGCCCACAGCTCGGCGAAGAGGTCGGGCCGGCCGCGTGCGAGGTAGTCGCGGTCGAGCTCGTGCCGCGATAGCGGCAGACGGGCCGTGAACTCAAATGACATCGACGAACCTTACAATCTCGGGGATGTTCATGGCCTTCGGGAGGATTGTGCGTGGCGCACGACCGCGGCCGCCGCTCGACAACTTACCCTTGAGACCATGGCCAGATCCCCACTCACTCTAGCCGCGCTCGCCACCTCGGCCGTAGCCGGCCTCGACGTCACGACAGCGAGCCGCCACGGCTCCGGTTCCGGGGGCGACTACGAGCAGGCCGCCCTCTCCACGCGTGACGGGCAGCGCCTGCTGATCCGTGTTCCCCGCAGCCCATCGGCTGAAACGCAGGCTTCCGCCGACCTGATCGCCCTGAGGGCGTTGAGCACCGGCATCCGCGCGCGCCTGCCCTTCTCGGCACCGACGCCCCTCGGCCACGCGCCCGTCGGCGGAACGCGCGCGGTCGTCTGCGACCTTCTGCCCGGCTCCCCCGTCGGGCTCGAGCACGTCGCCGATGCGGACCTCGCCGAGTCGATCGGCCGTGCTGTCGCCGCGATCCACGCGCTACCGACGAGCTTCGTCGCCGATGCGGGACTCAGCATCGTGCGGCCCCTCGACGCCCTCGCCGCCGCCGTGACGATCATGGACCAGGCCGTCGCGACCGGTCTCGTGCCCGCTGCGCTCGTCGTGCGCTGGGAGAACGCGACGGAGGACCCGACGCTGTGGCAGTTCGCCCCGACCGTCATCCACGGTGCCATCACCGGCGGCACGCTGCTCACCGACGGCCAGAGAATCACCGGAGTCGTCGAGTGGCACGCCCTGGGCGTCGGCGACCCGGCGCGCGATCTCTTCTGGCTTCTCGGGGCCCCATCCGGAGACGGGGCCGACGCGCTGCTCGACGCCTATAGCGCGGCGAGGGGCTCGACCGACCGCCAGCTGCGCAAGCGGGCGATGCTCTACGCCGAGCTCGAGATCGCCCAGTGGCTCCTCCACGGCACGACGCAGCGCAGCACCGAGATCGTCGATGACGCCGTCGGAATGCTGCACAACCTCGTCGACGTCGTACAGCACGACATCAACCGCCGGATCGACACGAACACGAGCCCGGTGATGACCGTCACCGAGGTCGAGGACATGCTCGACCGGAACGGCCGCAACTAGCCGGCTTTCGACTCGTCCCCGGCCGGGCGGGCGACGCGACGGGCGACGCTGCCGCTCCGGCGCGACACGATGCTCACGGGCGCCCGCGGGCTGCGGACGTTCACGCGGATGGTGAGCTCACCCGTGCGGGCGAGGGTCGCCGCGATGGCGAGGCCGGCGATCGCCGGAACCAGTCCGGCCACGGCGAGGGCGGAGCGCGCGCCCCACTCCTCGGCGATCCAGCCCATGAGCGGGCCACCGATCGCCTGCCCGCCGAGCAGAACCATGATGTAGAGCGACATGACGCGGCCGCGGATGCTGGTGTTGGACGACAGCTGGGTCATCGACTCCGCGGCCATCGCGAACAGCAGCCGGGACAGCCCGATGCCGACGAGCGCGACGAGGAAGATGCCGATGACGGGCGCGACGCCGGCTGCCGCGGTGATGAGCCCGTAGATGACGGCGCCCCCGACGATCGAGCGCAGCCGCAGGCTTGTGCGCCTGGTCGACAGCAGGGCGCCGAGGAACGCGCCGACGGCCGCGAGCGAGCTGTACAGGCCGTAGCCGCGTGCCCCCGTCTCGTAGACGTCGTTCGCCATCGCCGCGAGGAGTACGGGCAGCGACATGCCGAACGTCGACACGAAGAAGAGGGTGACGAGGCTCCAGAAGATCGCGGGCTTCGACATCGCGTAGCGCAGCGCGGCGCGGATCTGGCCGGTGCTGCGGGCGAGACGCGGCGAGGTGCGCAGCTCGCCCATCCGCATCGCGCCGAGGGCGGCGAGCACCACGAGGCCGGCGACAGCGTTGGCGGCGATCGACCAGCCGGACCCGACGACCACGATGAGCATCCCGCTGAGGGCGGGCCCGAGCATCCCGCCGAGGTGGAAGATCGACGCGTTGACGCTGATGGCGTTGCGCAGCCGCGAGTGCCCGACCATCTCGGAGATGAAGGCCGAACGGGCCGGTCCGTCGACGGCAGCGGCGGTTCCGAGCAGGACCGCGGCGAGAAAGACATGCCAGACCTGCACCACTCCCACGATGGTCAGTGCCGCGAGGAGCGCACAGAGCACGACCACGACCGCCTGGGTCTGGATCAGCAGCGAGCGCTTGGCGTACCGGTCGGCGATGACACCGCCCCAGGCGCCGAACAACAGGATCGGGCCGAACTGCAGGGCCACCGTGAGGCCGACGAGCGCCACGCTGCCGGTGAGCTCGAGCACGAGCCAATCGATCGCGATGCGCTGCATCCACACCGAGGTGTTCGCGACAACCTGCGACAGAACGTAGAGCCGGTAATTGCGGATACGCAGGGAGTCGAAGGTGTCGCGCCAGCGGGGGCGGTCGAGCACGAGCGGGATGGGTTCGGTGGCGGGGGCGATGTTATTCGTTGTCGGAGCCACTGCTCCACTGTAAGCTCGGCCTCTCCATAACGGGAAATAATCGACTCTATAAGTCCCATTGATTTTCTCAATGATAGGGTCAGTCGTGTGTTCGATCCCGTGCTCCTCAAGACCCTCATCTCGGTGGCCGAGACACTGAGCTTCACCCGCTCCGCCGAGCTTCTGTCACTGAGCCAGCCGACGGTGTCGCAGCACATTCGCAAGCTCGAGAAGGCGGCGGGGCGCATCCTTGTGGCGCGCGACACCCGCGACGTGCGCCTCACCGACAACGGCGACGCGATGGTGGGGTTCGCCCGCACGATCCTCGCGGCGCATGACGAGGCGACGGCGTACTTCACCGGGTCGGCGATGCGCGGGCGGCTCCGGTTCGGTTCGGCCGATGACATCGCGCTCACCCAACTGCCGCAGATCCTCCGCGACTTCCGCCAGCTCTACCCGCACATCAACCTCGAGCTCACCGTGAACCAGAGCGGCGTGCTCTCTCGCCGGCTGGGCGCCGGGCAGCTCGACCTCGTCTTCGTGAAGCAGGAGCCGGGCGAATCCGACGGGCGGGTGGTGCGCCGCGAGCGGCTCGTCTGGGCGGCGCACAAGTCGCTCGTCCTCGACCCGAGCGCGCACGTGCCGCTCATCGCGTACCAGGCGCCGAGCATCAGCCGCGCCGCCGCCATCCACGCCCTCGAGGAGTCGGGGCGCACCTGGCGCATCACCTGCAACACGCGCGAGGTCAACGGCGTGATCGCCGCGGCACGTGCGGGCATCGGCATTGCGGTGTTCCCGCAGACCATGATCCCGCCGGACCTCGTCGACGTGACGAATGCGTTCGACCTTCCCGCCCTCGGCGAGGTGGAGTTCGCGCTGCTGTCCAATCCCGCCACGGCGCGAGAGCCGATCGAGGCCCTCGTCTCGGCCATCCTGAAGCGACCGAGCACGCTCGCATCGGCGTGGGACTCCGCGTGACGCGCACCCTGACGGTCAGGCCGTGACCATCAGGCCGTGACGCCCCGCCACAGCGTGACCAGTTCGTCCTCGTCGAAGATGCGCTCCGGAGTGATGATCGTGTCGTCGCTGACGAAGTAGAAGACAGCGTCGATGAGGTCGGGGTCGATGCCACGCCACTTCGCGTACGCCAGCCGGTAGAGCGCGAGCTGCAGCTGCTTCTGCTCGAGGTCCGCGGCATCCTTCGGCGCCTTTCCGGTCTTCCAGTCGACGACCTGGTAACGCTCGCCGTCGAAGTAGACCGCGTCGATCTTGCAGATGATCACCTGGCCGTCGAGGGGAAGGTGAATTTCCCGCTCGACGTCCACCGCGGCGAGGCCCGCCCACGGCGAGAGCTCGAAGGTGCGCTTGAGCCGGTCGAGCTCGTCGAGCTCGACCGGGGCGTCATCGTCGTCGATCTCTTGCGCGAGCGCGTCGATCACGTCGGTGGATCCGCCGACGCCGTAGCGCTGCTCGACCCAGTCATGGAAGAGCGTACCGAGCCGGGTGGCCCGGTACGGGCGCTCGGGCATCGGCCGGCGGAGGCTCGCCGCGACCGTGGCCGGGTCGGTGACGAAGTCCTTGAACCGGGATGCGGAGACCCGGCTGGGCACGTCGACGACGGCCCCCTCGCTCAGCCGGCGGCGGCGCTCCTCGAGCAGAAGGTCGAGATCGCGCGCCCAACGGCCCTCGTCACCGGGAACCGCGCCCCGCACGGCGCCGGCGGCCCACTCGACCCGAACGCGACGGTCGCCGAGCGGGTCGAGCGGCCAGGTGAGGGTGTCGACGCGGTCGCCGGCGGGGTTGCTCTCCTCGTCCGGAGACCCGGGAAGCGGCCCGATGACACCCGACTCGGCCAGCGGCAGCAGGAACGGGCTCGGCGTTCGCGGCTTGGTCTGGCTCGCCCAGAATGACCCGGTGAGCAGCAGCGCGTGCCGGGCGCGGGTGACGGCGACGTAGGCGAGTCGGCGCTCCTCGAGCTCGTGCCTTTCGCGAACCTGCTCCGAGAACAGCTTCTGCGCTGCCACGAGCTCCTTGCGGGTCCCGGCGCCCTGCCAGTCGAAGACGGGCAGCTCGGCTGCGTCGCCGCGGAACTCGTAGGGCAGCGTGCCGTAGGCAAGCCAGCCGGTGTAGCCGTCCCCCGGGGCGCCCGGCAGCTCTCCGCTGACCATCCGCGGCACCACCACGATGTCGTGCTCGAGCCCCTTGGCGCCGTGGATCGTCATCAGCTGCACGGTGCCCGGTTCCGGCTCCTCCGGCCGCGGGGCGAGCCCGTCGCGCCACTCGGCCTCGCGCAACCAGCCGAGGAATCCGCTGAGCGAGGCAGACTCGTCGACCGCGAGATAGCCGGACAGCGCGTCGAAGAAGGCGTCCATGTTGGCCCCGCCGAGCGAATGGGTGTCGTTCGCGATCACCTCGATGTCGAGGCGGAGCTCCTGCTCGACGAAGGTGACGGTCTCGAGCAGGTCGAGCCCGGACCGGGCCCGCAGCCGGGCGAAGGTCTGACCGGCGGCGCGCAGTCGCTCGAGCCCGAGCTCGCTGAACGCGCCGAGCGCGCCGTGGCCGGGCCTCGCGGTGGCGACGAAGTCGAGCGCGTCGACGATCGAGCCGCCCTCGCCGTCGGCGACCGAGTTGCGCAGGAGGGTTCGCAGATCATCGTCGAGCGGCTTCTGGGCGTAATCGCGTCCTGCCAGCCACGAGGCGACCCGCCCGAGCGCTTTGAGGTCACGCACCCCGACCCGCCAGTGCGCCCCCGCGAGCAGGCGCACGAGCTCGGAGCCCGCCGACGGGTCGCCGACGACCGCGAGGGCGCAGACGAGGTCGGCAATCTCCGGCTCGGCCAGCAGCCCGCCCACGCCGAGCACGTGGAACGGCACACCGTGACGGCGGAGCGCGTCGATGAAAACGCCCTGCGTCTTGCGGGCCCGGAACAGCATCGAGGCGCTCGGCGGGGAATCGGCGGCCGGCCTGTTCTTCGTCCAGGCGCCCGGCGCCGTCGCGAACTGGTCGCGCAGCCAGCGGGCGGCCGCGTCAGCCTCCTCGGCGAGCGTCTGCTCGAACACCACCTCGACCGTGACGTCGGATGCGGCCGGGGAGGCCTCGAGTCGCTGCACCCGAACGGTGCTCTCGCCCGCCAGCGGCTCGACGATGGCGTTCGCGACCGCCAGGATGTCGTGGCCGTTGCGCCAACTCGTCGAGAGGGCGAACTGCTGCACGCCGCCGGCCTCCGCCGCGCCGAACTGCCGCTCGAAGCCCTCGAGGTTCGCGGCACTCGCGCCGCGCCAGCCGTAGATCGACTGGTTCGGGTCGCCGACGGCCATCACCGGGTGGTCGGCAAAAAGCTCCGCGAGCAGCCAGGTCTGCACGACGGAGGTGTCCTGGTATTCATCGAGCAGCACGATGCGGTACCGGTCGCGGATCTCGGCGACGACCGTGGGCACGCCGCGCACGATCTCGAGGGCGAGGGCCACCTGGTCGGAGTACTCCACGAAGCCGCGCGCCGTCTTCGTCGCGGCGAACTCGGCCGCGAGCTCGACGAGAACCGGCAGGGCGCCGACCTTCGCCGCGAGCTTGTCGACCTCGGCGTAGGCGCCCTTGCCGCCCAGCGGCAGGTCGGCGATCGACACGAAGCGCTCGGCCATCGCGACGACGTCGGCCGGGTCGACCACGTTCTCGCTGATCGCCCGGCTGAGGGTGAGCATGTCGTTTGTCAGGGTGTCGACCGATCGGCCCAGGCCGGCGAGACGTTTGTCGCCGCTCGTCACGACGATGCGCCGGGCGAGCTGCCAGGCCGAGGCCTCGCCCAGCACGGCGCCGTCGCTCTCCCGCCCGAGGAGGATCGCATTGTCGCGGAAGATCGTGTTGGCGAACGAGTTGTAGGTGGCGACCAGCGGCGGGTCGAACGCGTCGTAGTCGCCCGCGACGAGGCCTTTTTCGGCAAGCTGGGCGATGCGCTCGCGGATGCGGGTGGCGAGCTCGCCCGCCGCCTTGCGGGTGAAGGTGAGGCCGAGAACCTGCCCGGCGGTCGCGTGGCCGTTGGCGAGCAGCCACAGCACCCGGTTGGCCATCGTTTCGGTCTTGCCGCTGCCCGCCCCCGCGATGACGAGCGCCGGCGCGAGTTCGGCCTCGATGACGGCGCGCTGCTGCTCCGTCGGCCGCGGCTGCCCGAGCGCATCGGCGATGTCATAGGCGCTGACGGGCCGCCCCGTGCCCTGCTGGTCGCCCTCAGTCACTGGATACCGCCCTCACCCGGTGGAGCTTCGCCGCGGAATCGACCGAGGCACCCCAGCCGCTCACGTCCACCGCGCCCGTGAACTCGGCCGCGGCCATCAGCGTCGCCGCCTCGCTTATCCGTCGACGGAATCCCTCGAGCGCCTCTGCATCGAGCTGCGCCTGCTCGGCAACGCGATAGCTCTTGCCGCGCAGCCCCTCCTTCACGAAGAGCAGCTTTGCTCCCCCACCGCTGTGAGCGCCGAGGGCATCGAGAAACTCGTCGAGCTTGCCCTCGGCGTAGGCGAGTTGGTAGGCGCCCAGCTGCGGATGCTCGTCGATCTCGTTCTGCCTCGTGATCGCCCGACCGGTCTTGAGGTCGACGATCACCACGGATCCGTCGGCCGCGCGCTCGACCCGGTCGATCGAGCCGTTCACGGTGGCCCGCCCGATCTCGAGCTGGAATCGTCCCTCGGCGGCGACGAGCGCCTTGCCGTCGCGGTCGAAGTCGGCGAGGTACTCGGCGACGCCGGCGGCGAGGCGGCGGGCGGCGACCTTCTGGTGCTCGGACATCCACTCCGATTCGAACAGCAGCTCGCCCCAGCGGCCCTCGATCGCGCGGATCAGGGAGTCGACGCTCGCGTCGGTGGCGGTCTCCATCGCCCAGTGGATGATCGTGCCGATCGCCATCGCACCGCTGGCCTGCGTGCCGCCGACCGAGCCGATGAACCAGTCGAGCGGGGAGTCCTCGAACGAACCAAGCGCAGACGGGGAGACCGGAATGCTCTCGTCGTCGAGGTAGAGCGGCTCGGTCGTCGACGGCGCCAGCAGCCCCAGCCACTCGTCGGGACTGGCGCCGGGAACCCCTTCGACCGCGAGGTGGGCGAGGGCGGATGCCGCGGCGGCGCGCTCGGACGGTGCCCGGTTCGGCTGCACGAGCTCCCGGCGGAGCCGCCCGGTGAAGCCGCGCAGCGACAGCGGCGGCATCGCGGAGGTGTCGGTCACGGGAACGTCCGGCGGGAGGAAGCTGAAGAAGACGCTCGGCGCTTCGTCGTCGCTCGCGACCGCGGCGACCACCACCTGGCGGCGTGCGCGGGATACCGCGAGCGCGAACATCCGCAACTCATCGTGCAGCACGAGCCGGCGGGCATCAAGGGGGGTGTCGGCCTGGCCTGTGACGGCCTCGACGAGCTGCTGCGCGCCGAGCAGCGACCCGCGCAGCCGCAGGTTCGGCCAGATGCCCTCCTGCACGCCGGCGACCACGACGACGTCGAACTCGAGGCCGACCACCCCGGACGGGGTCGTGACGAGCACTGCGTCGCCGGAGGACTGCGGTGACAGCGTGTCTTCGGGCACCTCGGCGTCGAGCACCGAGTCGAGGAAGACGCTCGCGGGGGCCGCAGGCTGGCGTTCGACGAAGCGCTTGGCCGCGGTGAACAGCGCCACGATGCCGTCGAGGTTGCGGTTGGCCTCGGCTGCCGTTATTCCCGCGCCCAGCGCCTGGGCGAGCCACGGCGCAGACAGCGCGCTGCGCTCCCACGCGTGCCAGAGCAGCTCCTCGACGGTGCCGCCGCCCGCCGCGAGCTCGCCGACGGAGGCGAGGGTCTGGGCGAGCCGGTCGGCGTTTCGGGCGACGCGGTGGTCGATGCTCGTGAAGCGGCCGGGCGCGGCGAGACCCTCGACGAGCAGCACGTCGCTCTGGCGGGTTCCGCCGCCGGCGAGTTCCTCCGCGCGCAACGCGAGGCGCAGTCGGCGAAGGCCCAGCCGGTCGAGCCCGCCGAACGGGCTGAGCAGCAGGTCGACCGCAAGGTCGGGCGTCATCGCCGTTCTGCCCATCCCGATGTCGACAACGGCGAGCAGACCCCTCGCCGACTGGTCCTCGCGGAGGGGCCGGCCGCCGACCGCGGTGCGGGTGGGCACGTCGGCGAGAGCCAGCGCCCTGGCCACGACGGGCACCTGCGCACCACTGCGCACCACAACGGCCATCGAGTTCAGACCGATGCCGTCGATGAGGTGGCGTTGGCGCAGCACCCGCGCGATCGCCGCGCACTCGCGCGAGGGCGTTGCCGCTTCGATGCGCACGATCGGCTTCAGGAGGGCGCCGGTGGTGGGTTCGACGGGGCCCTGGGTGTCGGGGGCCGGGGCGGCGGCGTCCGACGCAGCATCCGGGCTCGGCACGCTCGCCGCTGCCCGTTGGGGTCCGGCGGCGGCGGTGCCGATCCTCGCGACAACGGCGGAAGTCAGGGTGCGAAGCTTTGGCACCTGCCGGTGGACGGAACGCAGGTACAGGGTGCCGGCCCTGGGCAGCCGCAGCAGGCTCGATAACCGGCCGAGCGCATCGGGCTCGCCTCCGCGGAAGGCGTTCGCGGCGACATCCGGATCCCCCAGCGCGACGATCGCGACGCCGCGCCGGGCGAAACCGCGCAACAGCGTGAGAGTGGACGCCGTGGCCTCCTGCATGTCGTCGACGACGACCAGTCGCAGGCCCTCGATGCGGGCGCTGACCTCGCCCGACTCGAGTGCGGCCGCGGCGCGGTTCACAAGCTCGCTCGAGTCGCACTGGCCCGGGCGCAGCCACCCGCTCACCTGAAGGTACTCGTCGAAGAAATCGGCGGCAGCGGCCCACTCGTCGCGGTCGTGGACCGCCGCGAGCTCCCGCAACACGGTGGTGGAGATGCCGTATTCGGTGATTCGCATGAGCAGGTCGCGCAGTTCCGTGCGGAACCCGCGCAGCGCGCGCACCTGCGGGCCGAGCAGTTCCGGCCACGCCGGCCCGGAGCCGTCTTCGAGGTGCCCAGCAAGCAACTGGGCCATGTCGTGGTCCTGCTCACCGCCGGTGATCAGGCGCGGCGCCGCTCCGCCGGCGAAAGTCGCGGCGTGGCCGACGATCTCGAACGCGAGCGAGTTGACGCTGCGCGCGAGCGGGCCGTTTGTCGGCACGGCGAGGCGCACGGCGAGGATGTCCCGCAGCCTCGTGGCCGTGCTCCGGCTCGGCGTGAGGGCAAGCACCTGCTCCGGAGCGAAACCCCGCTCGAGCACCCGGTTCGCGACCAGTTCGATCAGCGTCGTCGTCTTACCGGAGCCCGGGGCGCCGATGACCGCGGCGGATGCGTCATCGGGGAGGTCGAGGACCGCGCGCTGCGAACGGTCGAGCTCGACGTCGACGAGCGTGAGAGCAACGGATGCCGGCGCGCGCACCGGGGCGGCCGCGCGCCGCCGCTGGAATCCACTGATGCTCACCCGACCCAAGCTAGCCGCTGCCACCGACATCGCCGCGCCGGCCACGCGCACGGTTGCGCTCACAACGAACGGTCCGGGAAGGCAGAGAACTATGTCGTAATCTGAGGACGTGGACATTCGTATCGGCATTACCAACTCGCCCCGCGAGATCAACTTCGAGTCATCGCAGAGCGCGGGCGAGATCGAGAAGATCGTCGCGACCGCCCTCGAGGCGAAGAGCTCGCATATCTCCCTGAAGGACGACAAGGGCAAGCTGTACGTCATCCCGACCGCCGCACTCGGCTACGTCGAGATCGGCTCCGACACGTCACGGCGTGTCGGGTTCGTGGCCTGACCCACTAGCCATGGAGCTTCTCTTCGTCTGCATCGCGGCAGCCGGCATCGGTGCTATCGCGCGCTACCTGCTGCCCGGTCGAGAGTCGCACGGAGTGCTCCTGCTGCCCGCGATCGCGACAGTGGTCGGTGCGGCCGTCTGGGCCCTTCTCACCTGGATTGGGATGCCCTTCAACGGGGGCTGGATCTGGTTCGCGACGCTCGCGCTGTCCGCCCTTTCAGCGGTTGGCGCTGGCATCCTGCTCCCCCGCCGACGCCGGGAAGCCGACTCACGGCTGCTGGCCACCCTCGCCCGCCCGTAGTGCTGCACGGCGCGTGAGCGGCGTCGCCGCAGCGGACCGCTCTAAGCCGTGAGGCCGAGCGCGTCCATCCTGCGGGTGTGCGCGGCAATGAGCTCGGTGAAGACCGGCTCGAGCCTGGCCTCGTCCGGCGCCGTGTTCTCGGGAACGGCGAGCGCCGACCTGGCGATGAGCAGCGTGTCGCCCACGAGACGCCGCCCCCACATTGCGAGGCGGGATGCGAGGCGGGGGTTCGCCCCGATCGCCTCGAGCAGCTCGCCGATGATGAACGTGCTGCCGGCATCCGGAGTCAGGAGCGCGGCGATGCGCTTGCTCTGGTCCTCGGGAAGTCCGCCGGCGAGGCGCACGAAGAAGTCGTCGAGCAGCCCGGCCGTCACATAGACCGTCACGAGGTTCTCGTACCAGTCGGCACCGCGGGTGTCGCGGTGGAACTCGTCGATCGTGCGTCGGAACGGCTCCATCGTGGCCACCGGGTCGTGCCCGGTACGCGTGAGCTCGGCGATGAGCCCCTCGTACTTGGTGAGCGACTGGTGAGCGACGCGGCTCATCGCGTTCTTCCCGCGCGTGTGCGGGGCGGAGCTCACCGCGCCCGCCGCGGTCTCGAAGTTCGTCAGCTGCAGGTAGGCGGCCCGGCCGAGGAAATTGGCCAGATCGGGCGTCAGTTCGCCGAGCGCGACACGGTTGACGTTGTCGGTGCCATCTCTGGACGCGCGGGGCCTCAACCGGGGAATCTCAACATGAGTCCTGCGCTGAGAGAAGAAGGAGGCCACGCCGCTCAGCCTAGCCGTCACCCCTCGCGAGGCACTAACGACGCCCCAACCGGCGCGGAAATGCCATATTCCCAGACCCTCGCCGCTAAACTGGCGACAGGCCCTTTTCTGACAGGGGCATCTGCGCCCCAGGAACAAGCGGGCGTACTCGCATTCATGATGGGCATTCACACGTGACTTTTGCAGAACTCAATATCGATCAGGACATGGTCGACGCTCTCGCCTCCAAGGGCATCGTCGAGCCATTCCCCATTCAGACCCAGACGATCCCGATGGGGCTGGGCGGCCAGGACATCATCGGCCAGGCCAAGACCGGAACCGGCAAGACCCTCGGCTTCGGGCTTCCGCTGCTGCAGTCCCTCGGGCTGAACCCGGAGCCAGGCGTCAAGGCCCTCGTCGTCGTGCCGACCCGCGAGCTGTGCGTGCAGGTCGCCGAAGACCTGACCCTCGCGGCATCCAATCGGGCAACGCAGGTCGCCGCGATCTACGGCGGCAAGGCCTACGAAGGCCAGGTGGAACAGCTCAAGGCCGGCGCGCAGGTCGTCGTCGGTACCCCCGGCCGCCTGCTGGACCTCGCCAACCAGCGGCTGCTGTCGCTCAAGGACGTCAAGGTCATGGTTCTCGACGAGGCCGACAAGATGCTCGACCTCGGCTTTCTCTCCGACATCGAGAAACTCTTCGCGCAGACCTCACCGACCCGCCACACGATGCTGTTTTCGGCGACGATGCCCGGACCGATCGTCGCCCTCGCGCGCCGCTTCATGAACCGGCCCATCCACATCCGCGCGACAGATCCCAACGAGGGACTCACGCAGGCGAACATCAAACACGTCATCTACCGCGCCCACAACATGGACAAGGACGAGGTGATCGCGCGCATCCTGCAGGCCGAGGGCCGCGGCAAGACCGTCGTGTTCACCCGCACCAAGCGTGCGGCGGCGAAGCTCGTCGAGGAGCTCAACGACCGCGGATTCAACGCCGCTGCCGTGCACGGCGACCTCAACCAGGAGCAGCGCGAGCGCGCCATGGCCGCGTTCAAGGCCGGCAAGAAGGACATCCTGATCGCCACGGATGTCGCCGCGCGCGGCATCGACGTCAACGACGTCACCCACGTGATCAACCACACCATCCCGGACGACCACGACACCTACCTGCACCGCGCCGGCCGCACCGGCCGCGCCGGCAAGACCGGCATCGCGGTGACCTTCGTCGACTGGGACGACCTGCACAAGTGGGCGCTCATCAACAAGGCCCTCGACTTCGGCCAGCCGGAGCCGACCGAGACCTACTCGTCGTCGCCGCACCTCTTCTCCGATCTCGACATCCCCACGGATGTGCGCGGCCGCCTCGCGCATGCTGGCCCGCCGCGCGTTCGCGAGCCGCAGTCATCCGATCGCGGCGGCGACCGCGGGGCACGCTCCGGCGGCGACCGCGGTCGCTCGGGTTCGGGCGCCGGCGCCTCGGGTCGCAGCAGCTCGGGTCGTTCAGGTTCGGGCGGCTCGGATCGTGGCGGCGAGCGCGGCCGCTCCGGCGACTCGGCGTCGACCGGCTCGGCGTCACGCTCCCGTGGTGGCCAGCGCACCGGCGATTCCGGAGCGGCATCCGGTTCCGCCGGCACCGCGACGGCACCGACATCCGGCGAGCACCGCGACGGCTCACGCCCCCCGCGCAGCCGCCAGCGCACTCGTCGTCGCGATCCAGGAGCGGCTCCGCCCGTCTCGTAGCCGTCGGTCGTGTGGACGTCGGTCGCGTAGCCGTCGGTCGCACGCTCACCCGTCGCGTGGCTGCTCCTTGCCCGGCTGGCCTGCTCTCGCGCGCATGTTCTTCAGTCCCGCGGCTGTAATCGCAGGCGCACAAGTGAACAACAACCGCGCGAGCGCGCGTGTGCGCCGCGCGAGCCTGCCCGAGCGCCGCGCCGACGCGCCTCAGCCCCGGTACGGGGCCGACCCGGTCGCGCGTGCGACGATGCGCTCGAGGACCTCCGGCGCCGTCGTATTCTCGCCGAGCCGGTTGGGCTTGCCCTCGCCGTGGTAGTCGCTCGAGCCGGTCTGGGCCAGCCCGAACTTCGCGGCGAGCTCGCGCAGCCGTTCCTTGCCGCTGGGCGTGTTCTCCCGGTGATCCACCTCAAGAGCGAACAGTCCAGCATCCACGAGCGTTCGCAGCTTTTCCTCCGGCATCACGTCTCCGCGACCGCGCGTGCCGGGATGGGCGAGCACCGGCACTCCCCCGGCGGCGACGACGAGCTTCACCGCCGTGAGCGGATCCGGCGCGTAGTGCGGTTCGAAATATCCCTGGCGCGGGTGCAGGATGCTCTCGAACGCCGCACTCCGATTGGGGACATGTCCGCGCGCGACGAGCGCGTCTGCGATGTGCGGGCGGCCGACGGTCGCCCCGACGCTCGTCTGGGCAAGCACATCCATCCAGGTCAGGTCGTAGTCCGCCGCGATCCGCTGCACGATGTTCTCCGCGCGCTTGAGCCGCGCATCCCTGATCCGCGAGGTCTCGGCGACGAGGCCCGCGTCGAGCGGGTCGAACAGGTAGGCCAGCAGGTGCACGCTCTTCCAGCCGAAGAAGGTGCTGAGCTCCATGCCCGGGATGACCGTGAGTCCGGTTCCGGATGCCGCCGCGATGGCTTCGGTCCACCCGGCGGTCGAATCGTGATCGGTGATCGCGATCACATCAAGGCCGGCGGTGACCGCCGCGCGCATCAGCTGGGCCGGCGTCTCGGTGCCGTCGGACACGCTGCTGTGGGTATGAAGATCGATCGGGGACGGCATGCTGCAATCGTAGAGGGGCCGCTTGCACGGCCGCCGAGTGCCCCAGTCTGGGGGCTGGCCCCTCAGCCTCCGCACGGCGCGCGGCGGCTATGGTGATCTCAGATGATTCGTAAAATCGCCGCCGCCGTGCTGACCATCGGACTCGCCGGCATCCTCCTCGTCGCGGTCTGGCCGCAACTGCTTGGGCTCGAACTCGTACCCGTGGTGGCCCACATCGTGTCGCTGCGGGCGGTGGCCGCCGTCGGCGCCCTCGCCGGGATCGTCGCGCTGCTTCTGGTCGCCCTCGTGATCCCGTCGTTCCGGCGACTTGGCGCATCCCTCTCCGTTCTGCTACTCGTGTTCATCGCCGCGACCGGCGCCGTTCTCGCCACCCGCGGATTCGGGTCGGCCGACGCGGCGGCCACCGCCGACGGCGCGGGGGACGATCTGACCGTGCTCACCTGGAACACCCTTGGGGATGAACCGGGTGCCGCGGAGATTGCCCGTCTCGCTCTCGAGACCGGGGCCGACATCGTCGCGCTCCCGGAGACCACTCGGGAGACCGCGGTCGAGGTCGCGGTCATCATGAAGCGGGAGGGACGCCCGATGTGGGCGCACACCCTCGCCCTCGACGAGATCTCCAAGGCGAGGTCGACCTCGCTGCTCACCAGCGCCGACCTCGGCACCTACTCCCGCGACACCTCGAGGGGGTCCACCTCTGTGGTGCCCTCGGTGATCGTGACGCCCGACGACGGCACGGGACCCACGATCGTGGCCGCACACCCTGTTGCCCCGATCACCGGATACTTCGACGACTGGCGCGAGGGCCTCGAGTGGGTGAAGGGAGCATGCACGGGCGAGAACATCATCGTCGCGGGTGACTTCAACTCCACAATCGACCACAACAGCCGACTCGCGAACGATAGCGCCAGCACGATCGGGGATTGCGTCGACGCCGCGCTGACAACGGGGGCCGCCGCCGTCGGAACCTGGCCGACCGACGTGCCACCGCTGCTCGGCGCTCCCATCGACCGCGTCATGGCAACAGACGACTGGACGGCGACCAGCGTGAGGGTGGTCCTCGACCGGGACGGCCTCGGCAGCGACCATCGCCCGGTCGTCGCGACACTCAGGCCCACGGGCTGAGAACCTAGGTACCCCGCTCGCCGTGCGCGAGCAGTGCGACAATGATGCATGGCTGATCCCACGAAGACCACCTCGCGCGCGACCGAGAACCGTTCGACGACCCCCAGCTCCGATGCGTTCAAGGACTACATCGGCAGCAACTGGGCCGACCGGGTCGATGTCGTCCCCCCCGCACGCGAGCAGGCTGCCTACGCGGCGGCGAGGAGGCAGCGCCTCTCCGCGCTGTACCCCAACGCGACGATCGTGATTCCCGCCGGCTCCCCCAAGGTGCGATCGAATGACACCGACTATCCCTTCCGAGCGCACTCCGGATTCGCGCACCTCACCGGCTGGGGCAGCGACACCGTTCCCGGCAGCGTGCTCGTGCTGCTGCCGACCGCGCAGGGCCACGACGCCACACTGTACTTCCGAGAGGCCGCCGGCCGCGACTCCGACGAGTTCTACGCGAACTCCGACATCGGCGAGTTCTGGACCGGACCCCGCCCGGGACTGGCGAGCGTCGCCGCCGATCTGGGACTGGCGACGGCCAGCATCCACGAGCTCGCCGGGGTGCTCGAGTCGCTCGCGACCGACTCCGTTCTTCTGCGCGAGGTGGACGCGGAACTCACCTCGACCATCGACACGCGCCGCATCGCCACCTCGCGGGCGGATGAGAACGGCGATTTCGCCTTCGTCGCGAACGGAAATCCCTTCGAGGAGCGCGACATCGAGCTCGCCCGCGACCTGAGCGAGTTGCGTCTGGTGAAGGACAGCTACGAGATCCACGAGATGCGCCTCGCGGTCGACGCGACGAAGCTGGGCTTCGACGACGTCGTCGCCGACCTGCCCGCGATCATCGCGCACCCCCGCGGCGAGCGCCTCGTCGAGGGCACATTCAACCGTCGCGCGCGGGCGGAGGGCAACACCGTCGGGTACGACACGATCGCGGCATCCGGCCCCCACGCCTGCATCCTGCACTGGGTGCGCAACGACGGTCCCGTCGTGCCCGGCGACCTGATCCTGCTCGATGCCGGCATCGAGCTGGAGAGCTACTACACGGCCGACATCACCCGAACCCTGCCGGTGAGCGGCACCTTCACCGAGGTGCAGCGCCGGGTCTACGAGGCGGTGCTCGAGGCGGCGGATGCGGCGTTCGCCATTGTGCGCCCCGGTATCCGGTTCCGCGAGATCCACCAGGCGGCGATGGCCGTCATCGCGAAGAAGACGGCCGAGTGGGGCCTGCTGCCGGTGACCGCCGAGGAATCGACCAAGCCGGAGAACCAGTTCCACCGCCGGTACATGGTGCACGGCACGAGCCACCACCTCGGAATCGACGTGCACGACTGCGCGCAGGCGCGCCGCGACCTCTACCTAGACGGTGTGCTCGAGGCGGGCATGGTGTTCACGATCGAGCCCGGCCTGTACTTCCAGCCCGACGACCTGAGCGTGCCGGAGGAGTTCCGCGGCATCGGGGTGCGCATCGAGGACGACATCCTGGTCACCGAGTCCGGTGCGGAGAACCTGTCGATCGGCACCCCACGCACCGCGGACGACGTCGAGGCCTGGCTGGCGCGCGGCTGATCAGCCGCGCGGGCGCTGTGTGTCCGCGCGGGTGTTCTTGGCGGTCCCGCGGGTATTGTTCAGCCGCGCGGGTGCGAATACTACGGCGGGAGTGAACAACACCCGCACGAACGCGCGACTACTCGGTCGGTTCCGGGCGCGCGAGCAGCTCCTGCGCGCGAATGGTGAGCGAGGGGTCGATGATGATCTCGTACTGGCTCGCGAGAACCTGGTTGATCGAGGTGAAGTCGTGGCGGCGGCGGTTGAGCGCGTAGGAGACAAGGCTGAAGATCATGCCGAATCCTCCGCCGATCAGCACGGCCGCGCCAACGAACACGAACGACGACGGCTCGGCCGAGAATAGGAACAGGATGAGCCCGAAGAACAGGCCGAGCCAGGCGCCGCTCGCCGCTCCGGCACCGGCCGCCTTCGCGTTCGTGAGCTTGCCGGTCACCCGCTCGACGGTCTTGAGGCCGCTTCCCACGATCGAGACCTGCTTGATCGGGAACTCGGCCTTGGCCAGCCGGTCGACGACTGCCTGTGCCTCGGGGTAGGTCTCGTAGGTTCCGAGCACGTCACCCCGGGGCAGGGTCGGGAATACCTGGGAACGACGGGAGAAAGCGCTGGGTGTGGTCACGAGTCCATTCTTTCATCGGTCAAGTAGGGTTTTAGCGTGAGTGCCGCGAGAGTCTTCGTCGCCCGGCTTGGCGGGTGCTCCGTTTTCGACCCCGCCGGCGACAAGGTCGGACGGGTGCGCGACGTCATCGTGGTCTACCGGACTACCCAGTCGCCCCGCGTCGTCGGCCTCGTCGTCGAGGTGCCGGGGCGCCGGCGGGTGTTCCTCTCGATCGGGCGGGTCACGAGTATCGGCTCCGGCCAGATCATCACGACCGGGCTCATCAACATGCGCCGCTTCGAGCAGCGCGGCGGCGAGGTGCGAGTGATCGCCGAGGTGCTCGGCCGCGAGGTCAAGTTCGTCGACGGCTCCGGCGCGGCGACGATCGAGGATGTCGCGATCGAGGAGATCGGTCCGGGCGAGTGGCAGGTCAGCGAGCTCTTCGTGCGCCGTCCGAAGCCGAGCCCGTCGCCGTTCGCCAAGGGGCAGACCCTGTTCGCGCGATGGTCGGACGTGCTCGACACCACCATCACGGGCGCGCCCCAGTCGGCGACGCACCTCCTCGCCACCTACGAGGACCTGCTCCCCGCCGACCTCGCCAACGCACTGCTCGACCTGCCAGAGCAGCGCATGCTCGAGGTCGCCGACGAGCTCTCCGACGAGCGCCTCGCCGACGCGCTCGAGGAGATGCCGGAGAGCGATCAGGTCGGCATCCTGAACCAGCTCGAGGACGATCGGGCCGCCGACGTGCTCGACCAGATGCAGCCGGATGACGCCGCCGACCTCATCGCGCAGCTGAGCGACGAGCGCGGCGAGGCCCTGCTCGACCTCATGCAGCCGGAGGAGGCCGACGATGTGCGGATGCTCCTCGCCTACGCGCCCGATACCGCCGGCGGGCTGATGACGACCGATCCGATCATCGTCAGCGCCGACGCGACCGTCGCCGAGGGGCTCGCGCTCATCCGCCGGCACGAACTCGCCCCCGCCCTCGGCGCCGCCGTGTGCGTCACGCTGCCGCCGTATGAGCCGCCCACCGGCCGTTTCCTTGGCATGGTCCACTTCCAGCGGATGCTGCGCTACCCGCCCAACGAGCGCCTCGGCACCCTCCTCGACCAGAAGCTCGAGCCCGTGCGCGCAGACGCGTCGGCCGCCGAGGTTTCCCGCATTCTCGCAAGCTACAACCTCGTTTCTGTGCCCGTCGTCGACGAGAACCACCGTCTGGTCGGGGTGGTGACTATTGACGACGTCCTCGACTACCTGCTCCCAGATGACTGGCGAAGTTCCGACGGTGATGAACCGGCCCTGCCGCCGAGAGCCCGTCCCCGCACGGCCCTGTCGGCCGACACGAAACCGATCACCACGATCAAACAGAGACTGACGCAGCGAAGGAGGGCGCCAAGTGGCACGGATTAGCCGTCAGGACATCCGCCTCGACGCCCCTAAGGGCTCGCGGGGCCCGTTCTCGCCGCGCCTGGGCGCACGCCAGAGCCGTGACCGGTTCGGCCGGTTCACCGAGTGGATCGCACGCAAGATGGGGACGCCGTGGTTTCTCATCGGGCTGACAATCTTCGCCGCGGCCTGGCTGATCTACAATGTCACCGCCCCCGCAGCGTGGCGCTTCGACTCGGCCGCGAACGGATTCACCGCCCTCACGCTCATCCTGTCGTTGCAGGCCTCGTACGCCGCCCCGCTCATCCTGCTCGCGCAGAACCGTCAGGACGACCGCGACCGCGTGCAGATCGAGCAGGACCGACAGCGCGCCGAGCGCAACCTCAATGACACCGAGTACCTCGCCCGCGAGGTCGTGTCGCTCCGTCTGGCGATGAAGGACATGGCGACGAAGGAATTCATCCGGGGCGAGCTGCGCTCCCTCGTCGAGGAGCTCGACCGCGACAAACGGGAGGAACACCCCGTTGACTGACGGATCGGTCGAAGACGGCATCCGCGCGGCGCTTGTCAGGGTGATCGATCCCGAGATCCGCAAGCCGATCACCGAGCTCGACATGGTCGGCGAGGTGTCGGTCGATGCCGCGGGCTCCGCGACCGTCGGCATCAAGCTGACGATTGTCGGATGCCCCGCCGCCGACACCATCGAGCGTGACGTGCGCGCTGCCGTTGCCTCCGCGCCCGGCGTCACGAGCACGACGGTCGACATTTCGATCATGACTCGCGAGGAGCGGGCGGCGCTCACCGAGAAGCTGCGGGGCGGCCGGGCGAAGACGATCCAGTTCGGTCCCGACTCACTCACCCGCATCTACACGGTCTCCAGCGGCAAGGGCGGCGTGGGCAAATCAACCCTGACGGCCAACCTCGCCGTGGCCCTCGCCGCGAAGGGGCTGGCGGTCGGGGTCATCGACGCCGACGTGTTCGGATTCTCGATCCCCGGCATCCTCGGCATCGCCGGAATGAAGCCGACCCAGATCGACGGCATGATCCTGCCGCCGGTCGCGCACGGTGTGAAGGTCATCTCGATCGGCATGTTCGTCGATGGCAACGCGGCGGTCTCGTGGCGCGGTCCGATGCTGCACCGCACGATCCAGCAGTTCCTCACCGACGTCTACTTCGGCGACATCGACATTCTCCTGGTCGACCTGCCTCCGGGAACCGGTGACGTGGCCATCACCATTGGGCAGCTGCTGCCGCACGCGGAGGTGCTTGTCGTCACGACCCCGCAGCCCGCGGCGGCCGACGTCGCCGAGCGATCCGGTACCGTCGCACGGCAGACCGGGCAGAAGGTGATCGGTGTGATCGAGAACATGGCCGGCTTGGCCCAGGCCGACGGCACCGTGATCGAGTTGTTCGGCACGGGCGGCGGCGAACTCGTCGCGGCTCGCCTGTCGGAGGGGCAGGATGCCCCGGTTCCAGTGCTCGCGTCGATCCCGCTCAGCGTGGCCCTGCGCGCGGGCGGCGACTCCGGGCAGCCGATCGTGTTGTCGACCCCGGACGACGCCGCTGCGGCGAGCATCATCCGGGTCGCCGACGATCTTGCGCGGCGCGGGCGCGGCTTGGCCGGGCGCAAGCTCGGTTTCAGCGTGCGCTGAGCAGGCGAGGCGCCCCGGCACAGCAAAAACCCCGACCGCGAGGGGTCGGGGTTGGATGCTCGGCAGCAGGCGAGACCGGCTGCGCGACCGGCCTATGCGTGTTGGCGCAGGGACAGTTCGGTGTGGCGGGTCGGGATGGGGCGGTAGCCGTCCCGAGCGGTGACGACCACGGTGGTGGCCGAGAGGCCGATCGTTGCGATGAGGACGACTGCGAGAAGTGCGAACATGATTGACCTTTCTGACTCCGGGCGACAGGGACGCTGCGTGCGGGAGTGGTGATGTGTAAGTTCCTCTAGTTCACCGCGTTTTGCTCTTTAGCACAATCGCATAATTATGAAATAACTGTGTAGCATCACTACATGGACGTGCGCCGGCTGGAATTGCTCAGGGAACTCGCCGAGCGAGGCAGCATCACCGCGGTCGCGCGCGCGACCCGGCGCACCGTTTCTGCCGTGTCGCAGCAGCTGAAGGTGCTCGAGCGGGAGGCCGGAACCCCGCTCACCGAGCGCGCGGGCCGTGGCATCGTGCTCACCGGAGCCGGCAGGGCACTCGCGCGCACCGCAACGGATGTCTCGGTGGCGATGGCGCGCGCCGATGCTCTCTGGGAGGACTTCAAGCACGCACCGCAGGGCGAGGTCACCCTCACGACGTTCCCCTCGGCCGGGCAGATGCTCCTTCCCGGGCTCCTCTCCGCCATCGCCGACCTGCCCGGGCTCGTGATCCTCTGTACCGACCAGGACCCGCTCGTCGTCGATTTCGCCGACCTGACCCCGGACTTCGACATCGTGCTCGCCGACTCCCCCGGCAACCTGCCGTCGTGGAAGGAGCGCGGCCTCGCGGTCGTGCCGCTCATGCAGGAGCCTCTCGATGTTGGACTGCCACTCGGCCACCGCCTCGCCGCGAAGGCGACGCTGCTGCCGAGCGACCTCGTCGACGAGACCTGGATCGGCGTTCCGCACGGATTCCCGTTCGACCGCGTTCTCCGCGAGATCGAGGTGGCCAACGGCTCGCCCGCGCTCATCGGGCAGCGGTTCGCCGACAACGGCATCGTCGAGGCAGTGGTCGCCGCGGGCCACGGAATCGCCGTGCTGCCGAGGTACACCACGAACGACCACGAGAACGGGCTCATCACTCGACCGCTCAGCGGCATCCGTGCCACGAGGCAGATCTCTGCCCTCATGCGGCCGGACCTGGCCGAGCGGCCGTCGGTGCGCCGCGTCGTGAAGGAACTTCGCGCGGAGGCGCAGCGATTCCAGGCCGCTCACGAAGGAGTGGTCTAGGCGGGGATCCTCCAGTGCAGCCGATGTTCTGGATGCCGTCGCCCGCGCCCGGCGCGCCCAACTCGCGTGGGCGCGGGCGGGCTGGGCCCACCGGCGATCCATCCTGCTGCGCGCGCACGACCTGCTGCTGTCGGGGAAGGAGCTCCTGCTGGACGCGGTGCAGACCGAAACCGGCAAGACGCGCGGCCAAGGGTTCGAGGAAGTTCGCTCTGCAGACCGCCGCCCTGCACCAGGGCTCCGCGCTCGACTGGTCGACCGACGTCGGCTCGCTGACTGACCGGGCCCAGTTCCAGCGCACGCAGGCCCACGTCGACGATGCGATCGCGCGCGGAGCCAGCGTGCTCGCCGGCGGGGCCGCGCGCTCGGACCTCGGTCCGCTTTTCTTCGCCCCGACGGTTCTCGCCGGCGTCACCGAGGAGATGTTGTGCGCGCGGGAGGAGACGTTTGGACCCCTTGTCGCTTCGCCGTCGCCGACTCGGTGGCCGAGTCGATCGTCGCGGCCAACTCCGGGGACTACGGGCTGAACGCATCCGTCTTTTCCGGTTCGATCTCGCGAGCCCGTCGCGTGGCCGACGCTCTGAATGTCGGCGGCGTGAACATCAACGAGGGCTATCACGCCACGTTCGGATCGGTCGATGCCCCCATGGGCGGGACCAAGCAGTCGGGACTCGGAAGGCGCAATGGTCGAGAAGGTCTGCTGAGGTTCGTCGAGCCGCGCACGGTCGCCAAGGCGACGGGCCTGATCACGCTCCCCGGCGCCGGTTCCGAGTTCGCCCGTTTAGTCGGGGCGATGATCGCGGTGCTGGTGGCGTTGAAGTCGATCCGGCGCCGCTGAGGCGGGCACGGGTACGCCGATAGAGCAGGTTCGCCGCGGCCGTGTCGAAATCCGGCACGGGGTGCCTTCGACTCCTCCTCCACAGGGCCTGTTCCGGGAGGGTCGTCCACAGGCAATACCCCAGATCAGGGTGTTGTTTGGTATTCGCGGGAATGTCGGTGGTGCCTGTCAGTATGTGGGTATGTGCAAGACAACCGACACCCTCATCGACAGCGCTTCTGCGTTCGCGGCCGTGTGGGCTGGTGCGCTCACCGGGTTCGGCGACCAGGTCGGTGTGCACCCGGCCACTGGCGCGCCCGGCGCTCCCGGCACGGCAGCCGGCACATCGTTTGGGACAATCAGTGTCGCCCCCGCCCAGCTGGATGTGGAGACCATGTCCGACGCGGGCCTGCTGCGGGCGCTCCGGTCCGGGTACGACCTGAAGCGGCAGGTTGATGCGCTGCTGGTGCGTGCCGTGGGGGAGCTCAGTGTGCGCTCCCGCCCCTCGCTGGGCCAGGGCGGGCTCGCGAAATCGTCCGGGCACACCTCGCCGGCATCGCTGATCACCGAGC